>SCTT01000137.1 GCA_004322435.1 bacterium | reverse complement strand
TTCCGCGAAACTGACTATTCAGGAGGCGCCCTAACTAGATGCTGAGCCTGACGCGCGCAGTTTTTAAGGAATCTGTTTGCGCGCGCAGGCTAGCACGGCGTTAGGGGCATCTAGCATGGCATCGCCAATTTCACTGCTAATCTTAGGGATTGCCCTCGCCTCATCGGCGGGCCAGAAGGAAAATTTCCAAGCTGAAATGAATGCCCGCTGGGATCCCAATCCTTTTGAGACTTCGACTCAAACTTACAAGGTGATTTTTGAGAATCCGGTGAATTTTGCGGGAGAGGATGTCCGAATCCGTGTGTGGGCTACGATCGCTCATCCGGAAGTCGAATTACAAATCATTCAGGTTTTAAATAAGTCCGGGATTATCAAGTCCGCCAAGTCAGTCAGGGTCTTTCATAGGTCGACATCGGTTTGGATGCATGAATATAGCGAGCGACTCTTTCTTTACATTCGCCACCAAGATGGGTCTCTCCTCAATCCCATTTCAGGATTTGAAATTGGACCCAAGCATGAAATCATTGAGCGAGGGTTTTTCTTCAGCGACAAGGAGAAAAATGAGCTCCAAAAGCAATCCAATGAGCCGCCAGTTGGTCACTGTATTCAGCCATAGGCAAGGACTGGAGCCCCTAACTATGGATGGACCCGACGCGCGCGTGTTTCCGGAATCCGTTAGCGCGCGCGGGTCATCCTCGCGTTATGCCGACGAAGAGCGAAAACTTTACTGAACAATTTGAACGGCAGACCGGCCTTGAGATTTGCCGTTCCCGGGGTTAAACTGGGGATATGACGAAGGTCCAGCTTCTCGAGAAGGAAGTGAAAAAGCTCGGCCGGTCCGAATTGGCGAAGTTCCGGAAGTGGTTTCAGGAATTCGACGCCGATGCATGGGACCGCCAGTTCGAGCTCGATGTGGCGTCGGGCAAACTGGCTTCTCTCGCCAAGGAAGCCGTCGGCGACTACAAGGCCGGAAAGACGCGGGAAATTTGAAGCACCACGCGTCCCCTCGCTTTTGGGCGTGCATGCGAGGGTTGCCGCGGAAGGTCCAGCAGTTAGCCCGGAAGAACTTCAAACTCCTGAAGAAGGATCCCGACCACCCTTCCCTCCGGTTCAAGAAGGTCGGGGATTTCTATTCGGCGCGTGTGGGATTGCATCACCGCGCGTTGGCGGCAGGCGGTCCTGACGGCCCGATTTGGTTTTGGATCGGGAGTCACGCGGAATACGACAAGATGTTGGCGGTCTGACTACGCTTCCAGTGCTTCTGATTTGCCCGTTCTTTGGTCCGTATGGCCCCTTACCTGACCCTGACAAACCCGTAACGCCCCGGCCTTGAATTTGCCGGGCTCGCGGTCTACCCTACCCCCATGAACGGCTTCCTCCTGGCTCTGCTCCTGACCGGCCCGGCCGCGGCCGAACCGCGCAAATCCGCCGAACCCCTCCCCGCCAAGCCCCCGCCCGACGAGTACCGCGTGGTCGTCGACGACAGCGCCGAGCCCAAGGAGGAGGAGGCCCCCGCGCCCCACGGCAAGCCCGGCGTCAAGCGCCACGGGCTGGGCCGCCTGGTCTCCGTGGACGCCAAGGAGAGGCGCATCGTGCTCGAGCACGAGGACGGGGTGGAGGAGACCTTCACGGTCCCGGACGGCGCCCGCCTCACCTTCGCGCCCGACGAGCGGACGCTCAAGCTGGACCAATTGCGCCGCGGCGACGCCGTCTCCTACGCCGTCGACGGGGGGAAGACCGCCCGGCTGCACCTGGACCTCTGCGGCGAGGGGAGCGGCGACGACGACGTGTTCGCGCCGCCGCGAAGGAACCGCCGCGGGCGCCAGCCGCCGCCGCAGTTCGAGGACGACGGCCCGGAGTACCCGCAGGCCGACGAGCCGGACGTCCCGATGTACCAGTCGGAGCCCCCGGAGCCGCCGCCGGCGCCCAAGAAGGCGCCGGCCAAGAAGTAGTCAGCGCGGCAGCTTGGCCTGCCAGAGGCCTTCGACGAGGTCCGAACGCACGCAGGGGACCGCGATGAGGCGGCGGCGCGGGTCGTAGCCGATGTCGGCCGCCCCTTCCAGACCCGAAGCCAGGAGCACCGCCTCGCCCTGCGGGTCCGAAACCCGCCAGAGCTTGCCCGCGACCCAGTCCGTCACGAGCCAGCCGCCGCCCGAGGCCTGCGCGAGGCCGTCCAGGTTGCCGAGCGGGACCTTCGAGACGTCGTGACGCTCCTTCGTCTTCAAGTCCAGCCAGTAAAGCCGCCCCGGGACCTTCGTCGAGAAGTCCGGGGCCGCCTTCCCCCAGGACGCCACGTAGAGCCGGCCGCCGCGGACGTAGAGCCCGTTGGGGCCTTCCAGGCGGTCGCCGCTCGCCCATTGGTCGAGGACCCCGTCCGGGCCCAGCCGCCAGATGACGTCGGCCAAGGTGTCCGAGACGTAGACGCTGCCGTCCGGGCCGGCGGCTACGTCGTTTAAGAAGAGCGCGCCCGGCACCGGGATGCGCTCCACGACGGCGCCCGTGCGGACGTCGATGACGGCCAACAGGTCTATGTCGGCGACGAACAGGCGCCCGCCCGCCAGGGCCAGGCCTTTGGGCGCGTTCAACCCGTTCGCCCAGCGCGGCGCGAGAAAGCGGCCCTCGGCGTCGAGGACGGACACCCAGCCCTCGCCGTCCTTGGCCCGGGCCGAGCCGGCCATGTTCGAGACGTAGAAGAGCTTCGAGCCCGCGTCCCAGAGCACGCTCTCGGGCGCCGAGAAGCCCGTGGTCTTGAAGGCCGTGCCGGTCGCCAGCGCCACCGCCGCCACGGCGACCGCGGCGCTCACAGGTCGACGCCCTCGCCCCGCGCGAGCATGGCCGCGCGCATCTCGGCCATCCCCGGCGCGCCCAGCGCGGTCAGCGCGCCGGAATCGTCGGTCAAGAGTCGCCCGCCGGGGCCGGGGTCGACCCACTGCCCGGCGACCGCGGCCCAATATTCCTCGAGCTCCGGGCGCCCGGCGACCCCCGCGACCGGGTCGAGGGCGGCGTCGCCGGCGTAGAAGACCAGGTTCGACACGCCTGAGCGCCAGTCGGAGTTCCGGTTGGCCACCAGCATGTCGACTTTGGGGAAGACCTCGGAGAGCGTGCGCTTGGCCGCGCGCGCCAGCCCGGCCCGCGGTCCTTCGGCGTAGCCGATGAGGTTGACGACCAAGAGGCCCCCTGGCTCCAAGCGCCGCCGCGCCGCCGAGAACGCCTCGACCGTGAACAGGTGCTCGGGATTCTGGTCGCCCGAGAAGGCGTCGAGGTAGATCAGGCCGTAGCGCGCGCCTTCCCGCTCGAGCACGCACCGCCCGTCCTCGAGCCAGAGCTCGCCGGTCGGCCGGAACCCGAACCAACGCGCGGCCAGGCGCGCGACCGTCGGGTCCACCTCGACGGCGTCGGCCGGGACGCGCCAGCCGTTGGCGAGGCGGCCTACGATGGCGCCCCCGCCCAGCCCCACGACCAGCGCGCGGCGCGTCAGCGGGCGGCCCGCCGCGGCCAGCTCGTAGGCGTGGATGTAGTCCGAGGAGCTCTCGAAGGACTCGAAGTACGAGACGGTGTTAGCCACCCCGTCGATATAGAGGACCCGCCGGCCCCAGTCGAGGCGGTCGACGACCCGGACCGCCCCATAAAGGCTGTCCTCGGCGGCCCGGACCACGGAGGTGGGGGAACCCAGCGCCGGCCGCGCGCGCGCCGCGAGCGCGGCCGCCAAGAGCGCCCCCACGGCGGCGGGTCCAGCCCGGGGAGGGGAGAACCTCATGCAGGCCGCCCCCGCCAAAAGCGCCCCGCCCACCGCGCAGACGACAACCGGCGCGGACAAGAGCGGCAGGAGCCAGAAGCCGGCGGCGAGCGCGCCCAGGACGCTGCCCCCGGTCGACAAAGCCGACACCCCGCCCGCCGCGCGGCCGAGCGCCGCCCACGACCCGGCGCTCGCGCGCACGCACAGCGGGCCCAGGCACCCGAGCGCCATGAGCGGCGGGCCGACGAGGACGGCCGCGGCGGTCAGCACCCCGGCCTTAAGTCCCAGCGCGGAGGCCGCGAGGAGGACCGGACGCCGCGCGAAGGGCACCGCGAGGAGCCACAGGCCGGCCGCCGCGCACAGCCGCGCCGGCCAGGGTTCGGGCCGTGGCCCGTCGGCCAGGCCGCCGCCGACCCAGGCGCCGACCGCGAGCGCGGCCAAGGTCACGCAGATGAGGGCCGACCAGACGTAGAGCGTCGAGCCGAAGACGGGAGAGACCAGGCGCGTGCCGACGAGCTCGAGGATGAGGACGGCGGCGCCCGAGGCGAACGCCGTCAGGCGCGCCCCGGCGGGGCTCAACGGGCCAGCTCCCAGACGAGGTCGGCCGTGAGGCGCGTCCCGTAGTCGAGCGCCGAGAGCGGCATGCGCTCGTCGTGGCCGTGGATGCGGGACTGGTCTTCGGGGGAGAGCGGGAACTCGAGGCCGTAGACGGTGAGGCCGCGGCGGCGCAGCGCCGAGGCGTCGGTGGTGCCCACCGACAAGGACGGGACGACGGCCGCGCCGGGGCTGCGCGCCTCCACGGCCTTGCGCAGCGCCGTCCAGAAGGGGCCGTCGAGCGGCATCACGGGCGGCGTCGCGCCGGGCGAGGGGCCGGCGGAGGCCTCGACGCCCAGGTCGCTCAGCTGGGCCCGGAGCCCGGCCAAGAACCCCTCGGGGGTGGAGCCCGGCAGCAGGCGCACGTTCAGGTTGACCGACGCCTCCGAAGGGTGCACGTTCTCGCGCACGCCGCCGGCGACCATCGTCGGCGACCAGGTGTCCCAGACCATCGCGCCGTAGTAGGGCCGCTCCCGCAGGGCCTCGGCCCCGCGGTCGACCCGCTCCTCGTCCTCCGAGAGGACGTCGTCGAAGGCGGCCGAGAGCTCGGGCGTCTCGAGCCCGCGCAGGGCCGCGAACGTCTCGCGCGTCGGCGCAATGAGGCGCGGCTCGGGGCGCCATTCGTCGAGGCGCGCCAGCGCCCGCGACAGGCGCAGGATGGCGTTGTCGGGGTCCGGCACCGAGGCGTGGCCGCCGGCCCCCCGCGCGGTCAGCGTCACGTCAAGGTAGTCCTTCTCGGCGACCTGGACCGCGACGAGGCGCACCCGGCCGCCGGAGGAGAAGGTCGTGCCGCCCTCGTTGACGGCGAGCTCCGCGTCGAGGAGCTCGGGGCGGTGGGCGAGCAGCCAGCCGACACCCAGCGCCCCGCCCGACTCCTCGTCGGCCGTCGCCGCGAAGACCACGTCGCGCTTCAAGGGGGCCTTGCGCCGCGCCAGGTCCGCCAGCACCGCCGCGAACGCCGCGGCCATGCCCTTGTCGTCGACGGCCCCGCGCCCGCGGACGGCGCCGCCCTCCTCGTCGCCGGAAAACGGCGGGAACGACCACCGAGCGGCCTCGGCGCCGACGACGTCGAGGTGGGCGAGGAGCAAGAGCGGCCGCTTCGTGCCGTCCCCTTTCAGGCGCGCGACCAGGTTGGCGCGGCCGGGCGAGGACTCGACGACCTCGAACGGGACGCCCGCCTTGCGCAGGACGGCCCCGAGCACCGCGGCGGCTTCGGCCTCGCGGCCGGGAGGGTTCGTGGTGTCGACGCGCACCAGGGCCTTGAGGGTCTCGGCCGCCTCGCGGCCGCGAGGCCGAAGCCGCCGCGGTGCTCGGGGCCGTCCTGCGCAAGGCGGGCGTCCCGTTCGAGGTCGTCGAGTCCTCGCCCGG
>SCTT01000136.1 GCA_004322435.1 bacterium | reverse complement strand
CGCTCGGGCCCGCCGCCGCCGGCGCCTACCTCCTCTGGGCCGGCTCGCGCGGCGGCCTGGCCGGGCTGGCGCTCGGGACGGCGGTCGCGCTGTGGCGGACCGGCCGGCGGACGCCCCTCATGGCCTCGGCGGCCCTCGTCGGTCTGTTCCTCGCCGTGCCCTCGGCCCCGCGCGACGCGCTCCTCAAGACGGCCCGCCCCGCCTCGCACCAGCGCCCCGCCATCTGGCGCTCGGCGGTGTCGGTGGCGCTGGACTCCCCCCTCTTCGGCGAAGGCCCCGGACGGTTCAGCCGCGGCTCGCTGCGCCACCAGACGCCCGCCCCCTCCGGCGTCGCCGACGTGCGCTTTCCGCTGCGCGCCGACCGGCCGCACTCGGAGCTCTTCGGGGCCTTGGCGGAGACCGGCTTCGTCGGCGCGGCCCTCCTCCTCGCGGCCCTGGCCGCCCTGCTCCGGCGCGTCCCCCGCTCCGGCGCCGGGCTCGGGCGCGAAGGCCTGCTCGCCGCGGCGGCGGCGCTCGGGGTCCAGGCCGCCGGCGACAGCATCTTCGCGCTGCCGGCCCTGGGCTGGCTGTTCGCCTGGTCCTTGGGCGCGGCCTGCGCCCCCGAGGCGGCCGAAGGGCCCGCGCCCGCGCGGCGGCTGGCCTTGGCCGGGGGCCTCGCCCTCGCCGCGGCGGCCTGGGGGCCCGGCTGGGCCGTAGCGACGTGGCGGCGACACGCGCCGGAGGCCGCGTTGCGCGTGGCGCCGGAAGACGACTCCCTCTGGCAGGGCCTGGCGCGCGAGCGCCTCGCCCGCGGCGACGCGCGAGGGGCGCTGGCGGCGCTCGCCCGCGCCGCGGAGCTCGCGCCGTCCGACGTCGCGCCGCGGGTGATGGCCGGCGAGGTCCTGCGCTCGGCCGGCGCGTGGCGCGAGGCGCGCGCGGTCGCGGAAGAAGCGCTGGCTCTAGAGCCCGCCTGCGGGCAGGCCTATCTGCTCAAGGCCGAGGCAGAGCTCCGGTTGGGCCTGGCGGAGGACGCGCGCCGGACTTTGGCGGCGCTCGAGGGCTCGAAGGCCAAGCCCTTAGAGGCGATGGGAGAGCACAGGGACCGGCTCATCCAGGGGTACGACGCGGGACGCCTGGCGGACCTGAAAAGTTCGCTTCGCTAGAAGCGGATCCCCAACCCCGTATCGATACCCGGCCGGCGGTTCGTGTAAGTGACCGCCCCGTGCAGATACAGGTACGGTTTCGGGCGCATCGAGACGCCCAGCGTGGCGCGCGGGACGACGACGGATTCCTCGAGCCCCTGCATCGTCGGGTCCACCTTCGGGATGGCCCGCACCACGACGCGCGTGCGGTCGAGGCCCAAACCGAAATAGGGGTTGAGCATCTTGTACTGGACCGACGTCACGATGTTGAAGCCGATGTGGCTGGCCGAGAAGTCCTTGTGCGCCACCGAGTGGCCCGACCAGGAGGCGAGGAACTGGGGCTTGAGCGGCTTGTCGGACGCCTTGCTCAGCGCGTAGCGCAGCCCGCCGCCCGCGACGGTCACGCCCTGATAGCTCACGCCGCGGATGAACCCGTCGAGGCTGAACGGCAATCCGATCTCGGCCTGCACGAAGGGCAGCGCGAACACGCCCACGCCGCGGCCGCGCATCGCGCGGTCGTTCGAGTCCGGAGAGAACACCACGCCGCTGCGCACGCCGACGTCGAAGCCCGAAAATCCGAGCGACCGGCCGCTGTGGAAGGTCGCCGCGCCGAGCACAGCCCCCAGGTCGCGCGCGAAGGGCTTGATCGAGCCGCGGTCGATGAACTCCTGGAATCCGCCGAATTGGTCCTGGGCGGAGGCCGCCGAGGCCCCAAAAGCGCCCAAAAAGAGGGTCAGGACTAGGACGGCTAGAATGCGTCTAAAGAAGTTATCCACAGGGTTATCCCCAATGTCCACAATCGATGTTAACATTTTGAGTCATTGAGCACCGTTTCGGCCATCCGCAGGCCGTGGAGCGTCAAATCCGCCTCGTGGACGGCTCCCGGCAGGCGTTTTGCGAACAGAGGGGCCAGCCCCCCCGTCAGGACCACCTTGGCGCGGGGGGCCCGCATCTCTGCGAGCGTCATCGCGAGCACCCGCTCGATCATGCCCAGGTATCCCCAGTAGAGGCCGGCCTGGATGCATTCGACCGTGTCCTTGCCGATAACGCGGCGCGTCGGCGCCACTGGGACCTCGGGGAGCTTGGCGGTGTGGAGGCTCAGCGCCTTCGCCGCCAGGCGCGGGCCGGGCAAAATGGCCCCGCCCAGATAGTCGCCGCGGCGGGAGACGCAGTCGAAGGTGGTGGCCGTGCCGAAGTCGACGACCACGCAGGGCGCGCCGTGCAGGGCGCGCGCGGCCAAAGCGTTGAGCACCCGGTCCGCTCCGACCTCCAAGGGCGTGCGCACGGCCAGGCGCAGGCCGAGCTGAGACGACGGCCCGACCTCGGCGGGACGGACCTTGAGGGCGCGCGCCGCGGCGCGCAGGGCCGGCGCCAGGGCGGGGACCACGGTGCCGAAGACGAACGCGTCGAGCGGTTCGGCCCCCGCGGCCTTCCGAGCCCAGCGCGCGACCGCCGCGGCCTGACGCCGGCCGTCCCCCAAGGGGTGCGTCTCGACGCGGCCGACCGCGGCGAGACGCGCCCCCCGGAAGAGGCCCAGCGTCAGGTTCGTGTTGCCCGCGTCGACCGCGAGCAGCGTGCGCGGGGCTATTTCAGCGCCCCGACGAGCTCCTTGACCGACCCGGCCGACTTCATCAGGAGCGCGCGCTCCTCGACGGTGAGGTTCAGCTGGACGATGCCCTCGATGCCCCGGGAACCCAGCTTCACCGGCACGCCGACGAAGATGCCGTCGATGCCGTACTCGCCCTCGAGGTACGCCGCGCAGGGCAGGATCTTCTTCTTGTCCTTGAGGATGGACTCGACCATCTCGGCGGCCGAGGCCGCCGGCGCGTAGTAGGCCGACCCCTTCTCGAGGAGCTTGACGATCTCGGCGCCGCCGTTCTGGGTGCGCACGTTGATGGCCTCGATCTTGTCCTTGGGCAGGAGCTCGGTGATCGGGATGCCGTTGACCGTCGAGAACCGCGGCAGCGGGACCATCGTGTCCCCGTGGCCGCCCAGCACCATCGCGTGGACGTTCTCGATGGAGACGTCGAGGGCCTCCGCCAGGAAGCAGCGCATGCGCGCCGAGTCCAGCACGCCGGCCATGCCGATGACCCGGTGCTTCGGGAACTTGGACGCCCGCATCGCCACGGTGCACATCGCGTCGAGCGGGTTCGAGACGATGATGAGGATGGCGTTCGGAGAGTGCTTCGCGATGTTCTCGGTGACGCCGCGGACGATGTCCGAGTTGACCTTCAGCAGGTCGTCGCGGCTCATCCCGGGCTTGCGGGGCATGCCGGCGGTGATGACGACCACGTCCGAGTCCTTGGTCGGGCCGTACTCGGTCGCCCCGACGACGCTGCAGTCATAGCCGTAGATCGGGGCCGACTGCATCAGGTCCAGCGCCTTGCCCGCGGGCATCCCCTTGGTCTCCGGGATGTCGACGACGACCAAATCCCCCAGCTCCATCTCGGCCAGGCGCTGGACCAGCGTGGCCCCGACGTTCCCGGCCCCGACGACGGTGATCTTCTTGCGTGCCATGAACTCCTCCTCTAACGAAGACGTCCCCCCCGCGCCTCCAGCTCGGCGACGGCGCCGAGGTCTCGGAGCGTCAGGGGGTTGAAAGGGTCGGCGGCGCGGGCCGCCTCGAGGGCCGCGCGCGCGGCCGGCAGGCTGGGGGCTCCGGCCTCGGCGCGCCGGAGCTCGGCGAGGCCCAGGAGGCGCGCGAACTCCGGCTCGGCGGGGCGCAGCCGAGCCCCGTCCAGGGCGACGTCGCGGGCGCGGGCGAGCAGGCCTTCCCGGTCCGCGGGCGGCGCGCCTTCGGCCGCGTCCCAGAGCAGGTTCAGGAGGTCGAGGCGGAAGCGCAGCACCCCGGGCGCGCCGGCCACGGCGGCCTCGAGGCGTTCGGCGGCCTCGCGCGGCCGGCCTTCCGCCCGGGCCAGGCGCCCCAGGTGGTCCGCCCGTTCGGCGGGGAAGCGCGCCAGCGGCAGCGCGAGGGCGGCCAGGCAGGCCGTGACGAAGAGCGCGGCCGGGAGGCCGAGCCGGCCGACGGGAGCCGGGGCCGCGGCGACGGCCGCGCCGAAGCCCACGGCGCCGAGGAAGGAGGCCGTGACCGCCGGCAGATTGAGCTTCGCCTGGACGAACAGGGCCGCCGCTCCGCCCAGGCCGGCCGCGCCGGCGGGACCCCAGACGCGCCGCGCCGCCCCGCCCGCCGCGGCGTGGGCCCAGGCGTAAGCCGCCCCGCCCAACAACCCGGTCGCCGCCAACACCTCGAGCCAGTCGTTGTGGGCGTGAGGAAAGGCCACGTCCGGACCCTCCGCATAGGCCAAACCCGCGCTCCGGTCCCGCTTATAAAGGAAGCCGAAAGAGCCGGGGCCCCAACCGGCGAGAGGGCGCTCCGAGAACGCGCTCCAGGCGATGCGCCAAGCCCCGAGCCGTCCGCCCGGGCGTTGGCCCGCGGCGCCCAGACGCAGCGACAGCAGGAGGGCTCCGGCCAGGCCGCAAGCGGCGGCGGCGGCGGCGGCGCGGCGGGTCCAGGGCCGGCCGTCGAGCCAGAGCGCAAGGGCGCAGCCGGCGGCGCCGGCCGCCCAGGCGGAACGCCCCCCCGCGGCGCCCAGACCGACGACCACGCAAGCGAAGGCCGCCCAAGACGCCGCGCGGGCACGGCCCTGGGCCGTCAGCGCCCAGGCCAGGGCGTACGGGGCGGCTACGGCCAGATAGGCGCCGAGCGCGACCGGATGTCCGAACGTCCCGACGGCGCGGTCCATCAGCCCTTCTCCGCGGCCGAACCAGCCCGCCGTCCCGGAGGAAAGGGTCTGCGCGAGGGCCAACACGCCCATCGCCGCGGCGGGCAGCGCCATCGCGCGGGCGAAGAGCGACGACGCGTCCGCGCGCAGGCGGGCCGCGGCGGCGCCCAGGTAGAGGCCGGCGACGGCCGCGGCGACACCGAGGAAACCGGACGCCGGCTCGAGGTCCGGACCCAGCCAGGAGGCGGACGGGTCGACCGAGGCCCAGGAGGCGAGCGCGGCGGCGGCGAGGAAGGCGGCCAAGGCGCCCTCGAGCCCGAGCGCCAAGGAGGGCGCGCCGGCGGCGGCCCAGGCGGCGAGGCCCGCGGCGGCGCAGGCGGCCGCGGCGGCGCATTTCGGGAGCACCCAGGCGTCGCGCAGGCCCGGCGCCAAAGTCCAGGGGACGAGGAGCGCGGCGGCGGACGCCGCCCAGAGCGGGCCGTCGGCGAATCTAGAGCGGGATGTTCCCATGCCTCTTCGCGATGCGCGGGACCTTCTTGTTGCGCAGGAAGCGGAACGCGTTGACGACCTTCGCGCGCGTGCGCCGGGCCTCGAAGACCTCGTCGATGTAGCCGCGGGAGGCGGCGAGGTAGGGGTTCGAGAACTGCTTGGTGTAGGCGTCCGCCAGCTCCTTGCGCTTCTCCTCGGGCTTCGCGGCCTTCCGGATCTCGCGCGCGAAGAGGATGTTCGCCGCGCCCTGGGGCCCCATCACCGCGATCTCCGCGCACGGCCAGGCGAAGTTGAAGTCCCCGCGGATGTGCTTCGAGCTCATCACGTCGTAGGCGCCGCCGTAGGCCTTCTTGAGGACGACGGTCACCTTCGGGACGTCGGACTGGCAGTAGGCGTACAGGAGCTTGGCGCCCTTGCGGATGATGCCGCCGTGCTCCTGCTCGACGCCCGGCCAGTAGCCGGGGACGTCCACCAAGGTGAGGATGGGGATGTTGAACGCGTCGCAGCAGCGCACGAACCGGGCGCCCTTCTCGGAGGCCGAGATGTCGAGGGCCCCCGAGAGGTGCGCGGGGTTGTTCGCGACGACCCCGACCGACCGGCCGCCCAGGCGGATGAACCCGACGACGATGTTGCGCGCGAAGCCGGCGTGGACCTCGAGGAAGGTGCGGTCGTCGGCGATCTCGCGGATGACCTCGACGGCCTGGTAGGGGCGCTTGGCGTCCTGGTGCGCGATGCGGTCGAGGACGGCCGACTCGCGGTTCGGGTCGTCGGCCGTGGGGCGGGGCTTGACCGCCTCGAAGCAGTTCTGCGGCAGGAACTCGAAGAGCTCCTGGACCTGGCGGAAGCAGTCGGGCTCCGAGTTCGCGACGAAGTGGCAGACGCCCGACTTCGTGCTGTGGGTCTCGGTCCCCCCCAAGGTGTCGAAGTCGCACTCCTCGCCGGTGGCGGCCCGGACGACCTCGGGGCCGGTGATGAACATGTGGCTGGTGTCCTTCACCATGAAGACGAAGTCGGTGATGGCCGGGGAATAGACCGCGCCGCCGGCGCAGGGGCCGAGGATGGCGGAGATCTGCGGGATGCGCCCCGAGGCCTGGACGTTCCGGTAGAAGATCTCGGCGTAGCCGCCCAGCGCGTCCACGCCCTCCTGGATGCGCGCGCCGCCCGAGTCGCACAGGCCGATGACCGGCACGCCGCTCTCGACGGCGAGGTCCATCACCTTGCAGATCTTCTCGGCGTGGGCGAGCCCCAAGGACCCCCCCATGACCGTGAAGTCCTGGCTGTAGACGCAGACGTTGCGGCCGTGGATGCGGCCCAGGCCGGTGACGACGCCGTCGGCGGGGAGCTCCTTGTCGGCCAGCCCGAAGTCCTTCGAGCGGGAGTGGCGCAGCTGGTCCAGCTCTTGGAAGCTGTCCTCGTCTAAGAGGGCGTCCAGGCGCTCGCGGGCCGTCATCTTGCCGGCCTTCTTGTGGGCGGCGACCTTGTCGGGGCCGCCCATCCCCCGCGCCTTCTCCGCGCGCCGCTGCAGCTCGGCCGTCTTGTCGGACACGATCTTCATGGGGTTCTAGCCTCCGACCAGCTCCACCAGGACGCCGGCGCAGTGCTTGGGATGGAAGAAGCAGACCTGGTGGCCGCGCGCGCCGGGGCGCGGGGCGTTCTCGAGCGGCGGCGCGCCGCCCGCCCGCATCCGCTCCATCGCGGAGGCGACGGAACCGGCGCCGCGGCCGGCGTCGAAGGCCAGGTGGTGCATCCCCAGGCCGCGCGCGGCGATGAACTTGGCCACCGCGCCGTCGGGAGAGGTGGGCTCGAGGAGCTCGACGGAGGTCCCCGACGGGTCGGCGGGGTCGGACAGGAAGGCGACCTTCACCTTCTGGGCCGCCACCTCCTCGCGGTGCGTCTCCACGAGGCCCAGGTGCCGCCGGTAGAAGGCCGCGGCCTCGTCGAGCGAGCGGACCGCGACCCCGACGTGGTCGATCTTCACGCGCGCCCCGAGGTGAGGCGTCCGCCGAGCGTGACCGGGTCCGAGGTCTTCCCGGCCAGCATGTCGATGTGGCGGTCCGTGACGCGGTCCATCGCGTCGCGGGTGAGGCGGCGAGCTATGACGAGGGCCAGCTCGCGGCGCAGCTGGCGGCGGCGGCGGCCGGCCAGCTCGCCGGAGGCTTCGAGGTGGGCGCGGTGCGCCTCGACGTCGGCGCACAGCCCCGGCACGCCCAAGCCGGAGAGCGCCGAGACCGGGGCCACGCGGGGCGCCCAGCCCCCGTCCCGGCGCGGGGCCAACGACAGGGCGTCTTTGAGCATCGCCACCGCGCGCTCGACCTCGGGGAGGTCGGCCTTGTTGACCGCGAAGACGTCGCCGATCTCCATCGTCCCGGCCTTCATCGCCTGGAACTCGTCGCCCTGATAGGGGGCGCTCACGCAGACGACGGTGTCGACGACCTCCGCCACGTCCACCTCGTCTTGGCCCGTGCCGACCGTCTCGACGATGATGCGGCCGTAGCCGGCGGCCTCGAGCACGTGGATGGCGGCGAAGATGGTCGCGTTCAAGCCCCCCATCATCCCGCGCGTCGCCAAAGAGCGCATGAAGACGCCCGCGTCGAGCGCGTGCTCCTGGATGCGCAGCCGGTCGCCGAGGAAGGCGCCGCCGGTGAAGGCGCTCGTGGGGTCGACGGCCAGGACGGCCACCGTGCGGCCCTCGGCCCGCGCCGCGGCGACCAGGCGGTTGATGAGCGAGGATTTTCCGGAGCCCGGCGAGCCGCACAGGCCGACCGTGTGGGCGCGCCCTGAGTCGGCGAAGAAGGCGCGGGAGAGCGCCTCGTGGCCGGGGCGCTCCTCGGTGACGACGGTCAAGGCTCGGGCCACGGCGGCCCGGTCGCCCCGCCGGACGCGGGCGACGAGGTCGGCCGGGACGGCGCTAGCGCTTCGCGGCACGGCGCTTCGGCGTGGGGGCGGGGGCGGCGTCAAGGCGCGCGCGCAGGAAGGCCACGATGTCGTCGGTGGGGGTGCCGGGCCCGAAGACGCCGGCGACGCCCTTCTTCTTCAAGGCCGCCACGTCCTCGTCGGGGATGATGCCGCCGCCGAACACGAGGACCGAGCCCAGGCCTTCCTTCTTCATGAGGTCCACGACGCGCGGGAAGAGCGTCAGATGGGCCCCGGACAACAGCGACAGGCCCACCGCGGCGACGTCCTCCTGGAGGGCGGTCGCGGCGATCATCTCGGGGGTCTGGCGGATGCCGGTGTAGATGACCTCGAAGCCCGCGTCGCGCAGGGCCCGGACGATGACCTTCGCCCCGCGGTCGTGACCGTCGAGGCCCGGCTTGGCGATGAGGATGCGATGGGGGGTCACCAGAGTCCCTCCTGGGTCTCCAAGAGCTCGACGGCCACGTCGACGACGTCCGGCCAAAAGCGCTTTCCCTTGCCGTCCTTGATCTCCGCGACGGCCTTCTCTCGCAGCTGCTCGGGCGGCACGCCGGCGTTCATCCGCAGGTCCTCGAGCACCTCGACGAGGCCCAAGATGCGCGCGCCCACGGGGATCTCCTCGCCCTTGAGCTTGCCGGGGTAGCCCTGGCCGTCCCAGCGCTCGTGGTGGTGCTTGATGATGGGCAGCGCCCCGTCGAGCATCCGGATGCCCTCGAGCATCTTCACGGACATGAGCGGATGCTGCTCCTCGACGGGGTTGAGGATCCCGACCTCGGCGAGGATCTTCGGGTTCTTGAAGCCCACGTAGCCGATGTCGTGCAGGAGGCCCGCGTAGTACATCATCCGATAGTCGTAGTCGTCGCCGCCCATCGCGCGGACGATGGCGCAGGCGAGCCGGGAGGTGCGGTTCGGGTGGTCCACCATGCGCGGCTTCGAGATCTCGATCATGCCGACGAGGAGCTCGAGCACGTGCGAGAAGAAGTTCTTCTGGTCCTGGATGATGCGCGTGTTCGTCACCGCGACCGACGCCAGGTTCGCGAGCGCCGACAGGAGGCCGATGTCCTCCGGGGTGTAGGGCGGGGACTTCTTGTTCAAGACCTCGCAGACGCCCACGAGCTCGCCGCGGAAGAACATCGGCACCGCTAAAAGAGACCGGGTGATGAAGCCGCTGGCCTTGTCGAACTGGCCGGCGAAGCGCGGGTCGGTCCTCGTGTCGTTGACGACCTCGGGCTTGCCGTGCTGGGCGACCCAGCCGGCGATGCCCTTGCCGATGGGCAAGGTCATCGTCTTGAGCTTGGCGCCCGCCGAGCCGCCGGCGACCTTGAAGAACAGCGCCCGCTTGTCATCGGTGACGAGCATGATGGCGCTGGCCTCGGAGTCGAGCAGGCGCTCGGCCGCGGCGCCGATCTTCTCCAGGAGGAAGTCCAGGTCCGGGGTCGAGTTGAGGGACCCCGCGATCGAGAAGAGCTCGAGGGCGAGGCCGGTGTCGAAGGCGCGGCCGCCGCTGACCGGCGGGGTCGAGGGGGCGGTGCTCATTTCTTCTCCGCCTCTTCGGTGCCGCCCAGCACTTCGCGGACCGTCGTGATGCCCTGTTTGACCTTCTCCAAGCCGTCGCCCATGATGGTCCGCATCCCTTCCTTGATGGCGTGCGCGGTGATGTTCAGCGCCGAGGCGTCCTCGAGGGTCTGCTTGCGCAGGTTGTCCGTCATGACCATCAGCTCGTGGAAGCCCACGCGGCCGCGGAAGCCGGAGTTCTTGCAGGAGTCGCAGCCCTTGCCCTTCTTGAACTTCTGGCCGGCGGGCAGCTCGATGTGGTGCTCCTTGAAGACGGCGACCTCCTCGGGCTTGGGGTCGTGCTCCTCGGCGCAGTCCGGGCAGATGCGCCGGCCGAGGCGCTGGGCCAGGATAGCCTTCACGGTGCCGGCCACCATGTACTTGGGCACGCCCATCTCGATGATGCGGGCGAGGGTCGAGGGAGCGTCGTTGGTGTGGATGGTCGAGAACACCAAGTGGCCGGTCATCGCGGCTTCCATGGCGATGTGCGCCGTCTCTTCGTCGCGGATCTCGCCGACCATGATGACGTCGGGGTCCAAGCGCAGGAAGGAGCGCAGGGCGGCGGCGAAGTTGAAGGTCTTGCCCTCGCCGAGCTTCAGGTCGGGGTTGACCGGGACCTGCACGATGCCGTCCAGGTTGTATTCGACGGGGTTCTCGGCGGTGAGGATCTTGATGTCCGGGCGGTTGATGTAGTTGAGGCAGGAATAGAGCGTCGTGGACTTGCCGGAGCCGGTGGGGCCGCAGACGACCACGAGGCCGAAGTTCTTCTTGCCGCCGATGCCCTGCAGCAGGGCCAGCAGCTTGTTCTTGGTGTCCTCGAGGATGCCCATCTTGTGGATGTCGACCTGGATGGAGCGGCGGTCCAGGATACGGAGCACCGCCGACTCGCCGTACACCGTCGGGACGATCTCGACGCGGAACTCGATGGGGTTGCCGCCCGCCAGGATCTGGATACGCCCCGACTGCGGGATGCGCCGCTCGGTCAGGTTCATCGAGTTGGTCAAGATCTTGAGCTTCGCCGCGATGGCCTGGCGGTAGGCCCACGGGATGGAGAAGGGCCCGGGCTTGAGGAAGCCGTCCTGGCGGAAGCGCAGCACGACCTTGGAGTTCTTGCCGTTGGGGTCCTCCAAGGGCTCGATATGGATGTCCGAGGTCTTCGACTGGATGGCGGAGAGGAAGATGGCGTTGACCCACTTCTCGACCTCGGGGGCCGACGCGTCGACGTCCGAGATGTCGGACTTGGGCGTGTCCTTGGCGATCTCGCCGCCCATGTCCGGCGGCTGCTCGGCGTTGTGCTGGACGGACTCGATGAGCTTGCCCAGGGCCTGGCCCTCGGAGCGCCCATAGGCGGCGTCGATGGCGCCCAGGATGTCCCAGGGCATCGCGAG
>SCTT01000135.1 GCA_004322435.1 bacterium | reverse complement strand
CCCAGCTCTCCGCCGACTATGCCGGCAAAAAGCCCGTCCTGATCGGCATCCTAAAGGGAAGCGTCCCGTTCATGGCGGACCTGATGCGGGCGATGAAGGAGGACCACACCATCGACTTCATGGGGGCTTCCTCCTACACCGGCGAGGCCTCCTCGGGGGTCGTCCGGCTGACCTTGGACCTGCGGGAGAGCATCTCCGGCCGGGACGTCCTCGTGGTCGAGGACATCATCGACACCGGCCTCACGCTCAGCTACCTGCGCCAGAACCTGCTGACCCGCCAGCCGCGCTCCCTCGAGCTCGTGACGCTCCTCGACAAGCCCGACTGCCGCAAGGTCAACATCAGCCCCAAGTACTGCGGCTTCCGCATCCCCAACGAGTTCGTCGTCGGCTACGGCCTCGACTACGACGAGGCGTACCGCCACCTCCCTTATATCGGCGTGTTGAAGAAATCGGCCGTGCGCGCGTAGAACAGGAGAAGAAGCTTGATGAACCCCCTTCAGAGGATGGCCAAACAGCTCGTCATCTGGTTCGTCGGACTGGCGGTGCTGCTGGCCTTGTTCCAGAACGTCAAGAGCGTCCAGCAGGAGTCCGAGATCGCCTACTCGGCTTTCAAAGAGAAGCTCCGCGCCGGCGTCGTCACCGAGGTGACGATGCGCCCGGACCTCATCCGCGGCCGCTTCGGCGCGGCCGGCGGCAAGATCGAGGCGTTCCGCACCTACCCGCTGCCCGACCCCGACCTCGTCAAGGAGATGACCGAGTCCAAGGTCGCGCTCTACCGCGGCGAGCCCGACAAGACCTGGATGACGGCCCTCCTCATCAACCTGGGCTGGGTCGTCCTGTTCTTCGCGCTGTGGTGGGTCTTCGTCATCCGCCAGGTCAACATGGGCGGCAAGCAGGCGCTCTCTTTCGGCAAGTCGCGCGCCAAGCTCAACCAGAACGACAAGAAAAAGAAGATCACCTTCGTCGACGTCGCCGGCTGCGACGAGGCCAAGGAGGAGCTCCAGGAGATCGTGCTCTTCCTCAAGGACCCGGCCAAGTTCCAGCGCCTGGGCGGCCGCATCCCCAAGGGCGTGCTCCTCTACGGCCCGCCCGGCACCGGCAAGACCCTGCTGGCGAAGGCCGTGGCCGGCGAGGCCGGCGTGCCCTTCTTCTCGGCCTCCGGCTCGGAGTTCGTCGAGATGTTCGTCGGCGTCGGCGCCTCGCGCGTGCGCGACCTGTTCGAGCAGGCCAAGAAGGCCGCCCCGGCGGTCATCTTCGTCGACGAGCTCGACGCCGTCGGCCGCGCCCGGTTCGCCGGCATCGGCGGCGGGCACGACGAGCGCGAGCAGACCTTGAACCAGATCCTCATCGAGCTCGACGGCTTCGACACGAAGGAGGGCGTCATCCTCATCGCCGCCACCAACCGCCCCGACGTGCTGGACCCGGCGCTCCTGCGGCCGGGCCGCTTCGACCGCCACGTCGGCGTCGCCGCGCCGGACCTGCGCGGGCGCGAGGCCATCCTCAAGATCCACGCCAAGGACGTCAAGCTCGGGCCGGACGCCGACCTCTCGGTCATCGCCCGCCGCACGCCGGGCCTCGTCGGCGCGGACCTCGCGAACCTCATCAACGAGAGCGCGCTCTTGGCCGTGCGGCGCGACAAGGAGGCGGTGTCCCTGCACGAGCTCGAAGAGGCCATCGACCGCGTGATGGCCGGCCCTTCGCGCAAGAGCCGGATGATCAGCGACGCCGAGAAGAAGGTCATCGCCTACCACGAGTCGGGGCATACGTTGGTCGCCAAGATGCTGCCGGGCACCGACCCCGTGCACAAGGTGTCGATCATCCCGCGCGGCCCCGCGCTGGGCTACACGCTCCAGCTGCCCACCGAGGACCGGTACCTGACCTCCAAGACGGACATCTTGAACCGCCTGTGCGTGCTGATGGGCGGCCGCTGCGCCGAGGAACTGGTCTTCTCGGAAATCACCACCGGCGCCTCCGACGACCTCAACAAGGCGACCTCGTACGCCCGCAAGATGGTGACCGAGCTCGGGATGTCCGAGGCCATCGGCCCCATCATCTACAAGAAGGACGAGGGCGAGGTCTTCCTCGGGCGCGACATCGCCCGCGGGCAGAACTACTCGGACGCGACGGCGCAGGCCATCGACGCCGAGGTCAAGCGCATCCTCGGCGAGTGCCACGACAAGACCCGGACCATCCTCGCCAAGAACAAGGCCCTGCTCGAGGCGATCGCGAACCGCCTGCTGGAGAAGGAGGTCGTCGACGCGGCGGAGCTCGACGCGCTCTTCGCCCGCCCCCTCCCCCAGCAGGCCGCCGCGTGAGCGGAGCGGCGCTCGCTCCCGCCCTCGCCCCGGCGCTCTTGGCGCGGCGGCGGGAGCTCGGGCGGCCGCTCGTGATGGGCATCGTCAACGCGACCCCGGACTCGTTCTACGCGGCGAGCCGCGCCCAGTTCGAAGGGGCGGTCTCGCGCGGCCGGGCGATGGCGGAGGAGGGCGCTGACCTGTTGGACGTGGGAGGGGAGTCCACGCGCCCCGGCTCGGACCCGGTCTCGGCCGAGGAGGAGTCGGCCCGCGTGCTGCCCGTCGTCGAGGCGCTGTCCGCCCGCGCGGGCGTGCCCGTCTCGCTCGACACCGCGAAGTTCGAGGTGGCGCTGCGCGGCCTTTCGGCGGGAGCCTCGGTCTTAAACGACGTCCAGGCCCTGCGCGGGAGCCCGGACATGCCGGCCCTGGCCGCCCGCTATCCGTTGGTCGTCCTGATGCACATGCTGGGCACGAGCCCCCGCACGATGCAGGCCAACCCCGTCTACGGCGACGTCGTCGCCGAAGTGACCACCTTCCTCGCGCAGCGCCTGGCCGCCCTGCGCGCCGCGGGCGCCGCGCCCGACCGGGCCTGGGTCGACCCGGGCCTGGGCTTCGGCAAGACCGTCGCGCACAACCTGGCCCTGTTGGGCGGCCTCGAGGCGCTGGGCGGCCTGGCCCCCGTGCTGGTCGGGGCTTCCCGCAAGTCCTTCATCGGGAAGCTCCTGGGCTCCGAGGCCTCGCCGCTGCCCCCCGAAGAGCGCCTCGAGGGGTCGCTCGCCGCCGCCTGTCGGGCGGCCGGCGCCGGCGCGGTCTGCGTCCGGGTCCACGACGTGCGCGCGACGGTGCGCGCCCTCGAGGTCTGGAAGTCGTGCGGCGGCGCCCGGTGAGCACCCTCTTCGGGACCGACGGTGTCCGCGGCATCCCCGGCCAGGCCCCGCTCACGCCCGCGGGCGTGCGCCGGCTCGCGCAGCTGGCCGCCGAAGCCTTCCTCGGCCGGACCCCGCGCGAGGCCCCCTGCGTCCTGCTCGGCCGCGACACGCGCGGGTCGGGGCCGGCGCTGGCCCGGTCCCTGGCCGACGGCTTCAAGGCCGCCGGCGTGCGCACGGTGGACCTCGGCGTGGTGCCGACCCCCGCGGTCTCCTACCTGACGCCCCGGCGCGGGGCGCTCTGCGGGGTCGTCGTCTCGGCCAGCCACAACCCGCCCGAGTTCAACGGCATCAAGTTCTTCGGGCCCGACGGCCGCAAGTCCTCGCCCGACGTCGAGGGCGAGGTCGAGCGCCGCTTCGCGGCCGCCGCGGACCCCGGCGCGCGGGGCGCCCGGGCCGACCGCGACCCCTCCGGGGCCGGGGAATACCTGGACTTCCTGCGCTCGACCGTGCCCCCGCACGAGACCTTGGAGGGACTGCGCGTCGTCTTCGACGGCTCCAACGGCGCCGCCGCCGCCTTCGGGGCGCCGCTCCTGCGCGCCTTGGGCGCGACGGTCTTCGAGCTGGGCGTGCGCCCCGACGGGCGCAACATCAACGTCGGGTGCGGGGCGCTCGAGACCGAGCCCATGCGCCGCGAGGTCGTCCGCCGCAAGGCGCACTGCGGCGTCGCGGTGGACGGCGACGCCGACCGCTGCGTGCTCTCCGACGAGCGCGGCCGTCTCCTCGACGGGGACGCCTTGATCGCCCTCTCCGCTTTGCACCTCAAAGAGGAAGGGCTCCTCCACGGCGACAAGGTCGTCTTGACCGTGATGTCGAACCTGGGCCTCGTCGAGTTTTTGCGCCGGGAGGGCATCGGGTCCGTCCAGGTGCCGGTCGGCGACAAGCACGTCACCGAGGCCTTGGAGCGGGGCGACCTGATGCTCGGGGGGGAGAACTCCGGGCACGTCGTGTTCCGCCGCTTCGCCCCCACGGGCGACGGCCTGCTGACGGCCCTGCAGACGCTCGCCGCATGGCGCGCGCGGGGCGGGCCGCTCTCCCGGGTGCGCTCCCTCTATAAAGTCTTCCCGCAGCAGCTCACGAACGTGCGGGTGTCCCGCCGGGTCCCCTTGGAGGACCTGCCGGGCTTCCAGTCGGAGCTGGCGCGCGCCGAACGCCTGCTGAGGGATTCGGGCCGAGTTTTCGTAAGATATTCCGGAACGGAACCGCTGCTGCGCATCTTGGTGGAAGCCGAGGACGGGGGCCTGACGAAGGCCCTGTCCGGGAAGCTGGCCGAAGCCTTCAAGCGCGAAGCCGAGGGGACCTGATATGGCCAACATCAAGCTGGGCGTCAACATCGACCACGTCGCCACTTTGCGCCAGGCGCGCAGGGACGTCGACCCGGACCCCGTCAGCGCGGCCCGCGTGGCCCGCTCCGCCGGGGCGGACCTCATCGTCTGCCACCTGCGCCAGGACCGCCGCCACATCCAGGACAAGGACCTGCACAACCTCCGCAAGGTCCTGAAGACGGGCCTCCACGTCGAGATGGCCGACCGGCCGGAGATGGTCAAGATCGCGCTCGACGTGCGTCCCGACTGGGTGTGCCTGGTCCCCGAGACGCCGACCGAGGTCACGACCGAGGGCGGTTTGGACTTAAAGAGCGGGAAGAGCCTCGAGAAGACCGTCAAGAAGCTCCGCGACGCCGGCATCGGCGTGAGCCTGTTCGTGGACCCCGAGGCCGTCGCCGTGCGCATGGCCCATAACTTCGGCGCGGACGCCGTCGAGCTGTGCACCGCCGAGTACGCGAAATCGGTCGGCCGCCACCGCCAGCACACGGAGCTCGAGCGCCTGCAGCTGGCCGGCTACCTGGCCCACGAGCTCAAGCTCGAGCTCCACGCCGGCCACGCGCTCGACTACTCGAACGTCGTCCCGGTCGCGCAGATCCCCGACGTGCGCTGCCTGAACATCGGCTTCGCCATCATCTCGCGGTCCATCTTCATGGGCCTCAAGCCCGCCGTCATCGAGATGAAGCGCCTCATCCAGCAGGCGTAGGAGCCCGGGCATGTGCGGCATCATCGGCTACGTCGGCGAGCGCGACGTGATGCCCATCCTCGTCGAGGGGCTGCGGCGCCTCGAGTACCGGGGCTACGACTCGGCCGGCGTCTGCATCGTCAACGGCTCGGCGTCCTTGGACATCACGCGGGCGGTCGGCAAGCTCAAGAACCTCGAGGAGCGCCTCGCGGAGCGCAAGCCCAAGGGGACGACCGGCCTCGGCCACTCCCGCTGGGCCACGCACGGCAAGCCCTCCGAGAAGAACGCCCATCCGCACGCCGACTGCACCGGCAAGCTCGTCGTCATCCATAACGGCATCATCGAGAACTACGTCGAGCTGCGGGAGCTTTTGACCGCCTGCGGCCACGCGTTCCAGTCCGAGACCGACACCGAGGTCCTGGTGCACCTCTTCGAGGAGAAGCTCAAGGGCCTCGCGCGCGGTCAGACGGCTTTCGCGCCCGACCTCAAGGAGCCGATGTTCTTCGAGGCGACGCGCCAGGCCCTGGCCGAGGTGCGCGGCGCCTACGCGGTGGCGGTGATGTGGGCCGAGACGCCGGGCACCGTCATCTGCGCGAAGACCGCCTCGCCGCTCGTGATCGGCCTGGGCGAGAAGGAGAACTTCCTCGCCTCGGACGTCCCCGCTTTGATGGACCACACGAAGAAGGTCGTCTTTCTCGAGGACAACGAGATGGCGGTGCTCTCGAAGGAGAGGGTCGCCTTCTTCAAGACCACCGGCCAGAAGATCGAGAAGAAGCCGCAGGTGAT
>SCTT01000134.1 GCA_004322435.1 bacterium | reverse complement strand
CCGCGAGCTGCCGGTCTACGCCCAGCCCCTGTTCGTGCGCCTGCTGCCGGCCCTGGACGCCACCGGCACCTTCAAGGTGCGCAAGATCGACCTGGTCGCCGACGGCTACGACCCCGGCAAGATCAAGGGCGCCATGTTCTTCCACGACCCCAAGCGCGGCTACGTGAAGCTGACCAAGTCGGTGTTCGAACGCCTGGCCGCCGGCGCCTTCAGGATCTGAGCCCACGACTGCGTCGTCTGTCCCTCCCCAGGAGGGGAGGGCATGGCTATATCTCCCCCATGTCGGAAACCGCCCCGCCGCCCCTGAAAGGCGCCGCGCTCATCAAGGACGAGGTCTCCCGCCTGCCGGACCGGCCGGGCGTCTACCGCATGATGGGCGAGGACGGTGAGGTGCTCTACGTCGGCAAGGCGCGCAGCCTGAAGAAGCGCGTCGTCCAGTACGCCCAGGGCCGCTTCCACACCGACCGCATCGCCCTGATGGTCAACCTGACGCGCTCCATGGAGTTCGTCACCACCCGGACCGAGACCGACGCGCTCTTCCTCGAGATCAACCTGATCAAGCAGCTGAAGCCCCGCTTCAACGTGCTGCTGCGCGACGACAAGTCCTTCCCCGAGATCGTCATCCGCCGCGAGCACCCGGCCGCCCAGCTGAAGAAGCACCGCGGCGCCCACGCCATCAAGGGCGACTACTTCGGCCCCTTCGCCAGCGCCTTCTCGGTGACCAAGACCCTCAACACCCTGCAGAAGGCGTTCCTGCTCCGCTCCTGCTCCGACAGCGTCTACGAGAGCCGCACGCGCCCCTGCATGCTGCACCAGATCAAGCGCTGCGCGGCGCCCTGCACCGGGCTCATCGCCATCGAGGACTACGCCCAGCTGGTCGACCAGGCCGAGGCGTTCCTGCGGGGGAAGTCCCGCGCGGTGATGCAACGCATGTCCGAGGAGATGCAGGCCGCCTCCGACGAAATGGAGTTCGAGCGCGCCGCGCGCCTGCGCGACCGCATCCGCGCGCTCGCCTCCGTCGCCCAGGAGACCACGGTCAACCCCGAGACCCTGGAGGAGGCCGACGTCTTCGCCCTCCACTCGGAGGGCGGCCAAGCCTGCGTGCAGGTGTTCTTCTTCCGCGCCGGCCAGAACTGGGGCAACCGCGCCTATTTCCCCCGCGTCGACAAGTCCGACGAGGACGCCGACATCATGGGCGCCTTCCTGGGCCAGTTCTACGACGACAAGCCGATCCCCAAGCTGATCCTGGTCTCCACCGAACCGGCCGAGCGCGACCTGCTCTCCGAGGCCTTCGCCGAGCGGTCCGGCCGCAAGGTGGAGATCGGCCGGCCCCAGCGCGGCGAGAAGCGCCAGCTTGTCGACCATGCCCTCACCAACGCCCGCGAAGCCCTCGGCCGCAAGATGTCCGAGAGCTCGGCCCAGACCAGGCTGCTGGCCGGCGTCTGCGAGGCGTTCGGCCTGGAGACCCCGCCGGAGCGGATCGAGGTCTACGACAACTCCCA
>SCTT01000015.1 GCA_004322435.1 bacterium | reverse complement strand
TCCGGCCCGGCAAGCCCGACACCTCCTTCAAGCGCGAGGTCTACGCGAACACCTCCTTCGAGGAGACGCGCGTCGCCATCGTCGAGGACGGGCGCCTGGTGGAGATGCTCTGGGAGCGCAAGAACGCCCAGAGCATCGTCGGCAACATCTACAAGGGCCGCGTCGAGAACGTGCTGCCTGGCATCTCGTCGGCCTTCGTCAACATCGGCTTCGACAAGAACGCCTACCTGTACATCTCGGACGTCGCCGGCGACACCCGCAAGCCCATCGACACCTTGCTCAAGAAGGGGCAGGAGGTCATGGTCCAGGTCGCCAAGGAGGCCATCGGCACGAAGGGCGCCAAGGTCTCGATGGAAGTGACCTTGCCCGGACGCTACCTGGTGTTCACGCCGTTCTCGCAGTTCGTGGGGATCTCGAAGCACATCGCCGACCCCGTCGAGCGCAAGCGCATCTCCGAGTGCATCGACAAGCTGATGCAGAGCACGCTCAAGGGCAAGGGAGTGGTGGTGCGGACCGAGGCGGAAGGGGCGTCCGAAGACGACCTGCGCCGCGAGGCCGAGTACCTGATGAAGACCTGGGAGGGCATCGAGAAGGGCCACGCCGAGAAGCCGGCCCCCGCGCTCCTCCACCAGGACCTCGACATCGCGCTGCAGGTGGCGCGCGACCTCCTCACCGACCAGGTCTACGTGTACCTGATCGACGACAAGCCGGTCTACGACCGGGTGATCGAGTTCATCGGCACGCTCTCGCCGGAGCTCAAGGACCGGGTGAAGCACTACGACGGGAAGACCCCCATCTTCACCGCCTTCAACATCGAGCCGGAGCTCGAGAAGATCCGCTCCACGAAGGTCAGCCTCCCTTCGGGCGGCACCATCGTCATCCAGGAGGCGGAGTCGCTGTGCGCCATCGACGTCAACACCGGCCGCTTCACGGGGTCCAAGTCGCAGGAGGAGACCGTCACGGCCAACAACGTCGAGGCGGCCTACGAGGTGGCCTCGCAGCTCCGTCTGCGCAACATCGGCGGCATCATCGTCATCGACTTCATCGACATGAAGAAGGAGTCGAACCGCCGCAAGGTCATGGAGGCGCTGGCCGACGCCGTGCGCCGCGACCGCGCGAAGATCCGCATCCTGCCCATCACGCGCCTGGGGCTCATCGAGATGACCCGCGAGCGCCGCAAGGAGTCGACCGGGAGCCTGATGACCGACGAGTGCCCCGAATGCTTCGGCTCCGGGCGCGTGCTCTCGGCCGAGTCGATGCGCATCCGCATCCAGCGCGAGATCCGGGAGCTCACGCAGGGGCGGCCGGGCGGGCAGATCCGCCTGGTCCTGCACCCGCAGCTGGCCGAGGCCTTCGTCGAGCGCCAGAAGCTCATCGAGGAGAACGTGCACCGGTCGGTCAAGATCGTGCCGGACGCCCACCTGCAGTGGGAGGACTATCGGATCATCCTCGAATGACGCGCCGCCTCCTCACGCTCACGCTCGCCCTCGCCGCGGCCCTCGCCGCGGCGACGGCGGCGTTCGCCGGGGAGATGGAGGTCGTCAAGGGCGGCAAGTACTGGGGCAAGGTCGACACCTACGACGCCGGCGACGACGTCTACATAGGCCTCAAGGAGGCCTCGAAGGTCTAC
>SCTT01000133.1 GCA_004322435.1 bacterium | reverse complement strand
GTCGGTCCTCGTCGGGGACGCGGTCGGCGGCGCGCCGACCGGGCTCGCGGACGGGGCGGAGCGCAAGCTCTTCTTGGCCAACTACGCCCTCGAGTCGGGCGGCCTCGGCGCGGTCGCCGGCCGGCCCGCTTGGCTGCTGCGCGTGCACCCCAAGCTCAAGGGCAAGCCCTCGCAGGAGCTGTGGGTGGACCGGGCGACGGGCGTCGTGCTCGAGAGCCGCCGATTCCACCCCGAGGGAACGCGCGCGTCGGTCTCGCGCTACCACCGCTACGAGCCCGGCCCCGTTCCGGACGCGGACTTCGAGCTCTCGGGCCCCGCGGAAGGCGCGCCGGCCCACGGGCTGGGGCCCACCGACGAGGCCTCGGACGCTGTCCTCAACGGCCTGTCCCCCGCGCTGTCCAAGGCCCGCCGGCTGCCGTTCGGCTTCGAGTTCGACGGGGCCGACCGCCTGCGCGTGGGCGGGCGGGTCGTGCGCCACCTGCGCTGGACCGACGGGCTGGTGGCCCTGTCCCTCTTCGTCAGCGACCGTCCGGCGCGGCCGTCGGGGGCGCCGTCGGCGGCCGCGGCGGCGGTGCGGCCGGTGGATGCGGACCCGGGTCCGGGGCGCGTCCTGTCGTGGAGGTCGGGCAAGACGTACTACACCCTGATGGGCGACCTCACGGAGCCCCTCCTTAAGGCCTTGCAGGCGCGCCTGAAGAACTGACCGCCGGAGCTTAGAGCGCCGCCGCGGCCTTCGCCAGGGCCGTCGGCCCCGCGAACCGCTTCTCCGGGTCCTTCGCGAAAGCCACCGAGAAGAGCGAGTCGGCCCCCGCCGGCACCCGCTTGGCCAGCCGGCTCGGCGCCGTGAAGGCCGCGGCGCGTTTCTGAGCCAGGAAGTCCGGCCCCGGAAACGGCAGCTTGCCCGTCAGCGCCTCGTAGAAGCAGGCCGCCAAAGCGTACGCGTCGGCGGCGCAGCCGGGCTCGCCCAGCTCGGCCTCCGGCGCCATGTAAGGAAGGGCGCCGAACGCGTCCGCGCGGGTCAGGCGCGAGATGGTCGCCTTCGCAGCGAAGGCCAGCGCGAAGTCCATGACCTTCACGCGCCCGTCGGGGGCGAGCATGATGTTCGAGGGCTTGAGGTCCCCGTGGACGACGCCGCGCACGTGCGCGTAGTCGAGCCCTTCGGCCGCGGCGCGCACGACCCGCCGCGCCTCGTCCCAGTCGAGCGGGCCGTCCTCGGCGAGGACCTTGGCGAGCGTGCGCCCCTCGGCGAGCTCCAACACCAAGAAGGCCTCGCCGCCGTCGCGCTCCGCGGAGTGGACCTGCGTGAGGTTCGGGTGCTTGAGCACCGCCATCTGGCGCGCCTGGGCGAAGAGCCGCTCGACCTCGGCGGGGTCGCCGGCGAGCTCGGGGCGCAGGCGCTTGACCGCGACGCGCCGGTCGAGCGTCTTGTCGCGGCCCGCGTAGACCTCGCCCATCGCGCCGCGGCCCAAGAGAGCCCCCAGCTCGATGTTCTGGCCGGCGGACTTCCGGGGGAGCGCCGGGGCGGCGGTCGGCAGCGCCTGGACGGTGCGCGGCGCGGGGCTCCGCCGGAAGAGGGCTCCGGCGAGGGCGAGCGTGCCCAGCACCCCGGCGCCCCAGACCCAGAGCGGGGCCCGGCCCGCGGCCCGCTTCTTGCGCGCTTCGGCCGCGGCCGAGAAGAGCATCGCCTCCTTGTCGAGCGTGTTCGAGAGGCGGACGCTGGTGTCCTTCATCGTCGCGGCCCTGGCCTCGTGCCGGACCGTCTTCTCGGCGAAGGTCTCGGCGGCGGGGATCCGGCGGAGCTTGCCGTCGACGGGGACGGCGCGGGCCAGGACCTCGAACTTGAGGACGTTGAGCCGGGAGCGCTTCTCGTGGCGGATGGTGTTCTCCTTGATG
>SCTT01000132.1 GCA_004322435.1 bacterium | reverse complement strand
CCCTCAGAAGGAGGATAAGTGAGCTTCGACGTCTTCGGGTTGCACCCCGCCCTGCGCAAAGCGGTCGACGAGATGGGGTTCGAGCGCTGCACCCCCGTCCAGTCGGCCGCCATCCCCCCGGCCCTCCAGGGCCTCGACGTCCTCGGCTCCGCCCAGACCGGCAGCGGCAAGACGGTCGCCTACGCGCTGCCCGTCCTCCAGCGGCTGCTCTCCGCCCCCCGTCCCACCAAGCCCGGCCCGCGCGCGCTGGTGCTGGCCCCGGTGCGCGAGCTCGCCGCCCAGGTCGAAGCCACGATGGGCGATTTGTGCCGGCACACGACGCTCAAGGCCGCGCTCGTCATCGGCGGCGAGGCGATGGGCCCGCAGGCCACGGCCCTGCAGCACTCCCACGACGTCATCATCGCGACCCCCGGACGCCTCTTGGACCACCTCGGGCGCACGAAAGGCTGGAGCTTGGACGGCGTCCTCACCTGCGTCTTGGACGAGGCCGACCGGATGCTCGACATGGGCTTTCTGCCGGACGTCTCCGAGATCCTCGCCCGCCTGCCGCGCCAGCGCCAGACGCTGATGTTCTCGGCCACCGTGCCCTCCGAGATCGAGAGCATCACCCGCCGCTACATGCGCGAACCCCTGCGCGTGATGATCGACCCGCCCCGCAAGCCGGCCGAAGGCGTCGTGCAGAAGGCCTACCCGGTCTCGACGCGGCAGAAGTACGACCTGCTGTTGGCCATCCTCAAGGGCGTCGACGCGGTGGCCACGGTCGTCTTCACGGCCACCAAGCGCCGCGCCGACATCGTGGCCGACCACCTCTCCAAGCGCGGCATCCCCGCCGAGCCGATGCACTCGGACCTCTCGCAGGCCGCGCGCACCAAGTCCATGCAGGCCTTCCGCGACCAGAAGTTCCGCGTGCTCGTGGCGACCGACATCGCCGCGCGCGGCCTCGACATCCGCCACGTCAGCCACGTCATCAACTTCGAGGTCCCGCTCTACGCCGAAGACTACCTGCACCGCATCGGGCGCACCGCGCGCGCCTTCACGGTCGGCGACGCGCTGACGCTCATGGGGCACGAGGAGAAGGAGGCGATGCTCTCCATCGAGAAGTTCATCGGGATGGAGATCCCCCGCGTCGCCCTCGACGGCTTCCCCTACGACGTCCCGCCGCGCCTGACGGTCTACCGCCCCGGGCTGTTGTCGCGCCTGGGCGGCGGCAAGAAGGCCCCGCGGCGCCTGATGTGACCCGGGCGGCGCTCGCCGCCCTGCTGGCGGCCGGCTGCGCCGCGCCGACGTCGGCCCCGGCGTCGGCGCCGGCGCCGGTCCGGCCCGCCCTGACCGACGTCGCGCGCGCCGTGCCGGGCGCGCGCCTCGACATCCGCTACGCCACGAAGGACAACTTCACGAAGACCATCGTCTACCCGGCGGCGCGGTGCCTGCTGCGCCCCGAAGCGGCCGCCGCCCTGAAGGGGGTCCAGCGGGACCTCGCCGCCAAAGGCCTGGGGCTCGAGCTTTGGGACTGCTACCGCCCCCTCTCGGTCCAGCGGCGCTTCTGGGAGCTGGTGCCGGACCCGCGCTACGTGGCCGACCCGAAGAAAGGCTCCCGCCACAACCGCGGCGCCGCGGTCGACGCCACCTTGGTCGACGCCTCCGGCAACGAGCTCGAGATGCCCACCGGCTACGACGACTTCTCCGCGGCCGCGCACCGCGGTTCGGCGTCCGCCACGCCCGCCGCCCGCTTCAACGCCAAGACCCTCGAGGACGCGATGGCCGCCCACGGCTTCAAAGGCCTGCCGACCGAGTGGTGGCACTTCGACTACTCCGGCTGGGAGAAGTTCCCCCTGCTCGACGTCCCGCTGACCCCATGAACGCCCGCGTCCGCCTCCTCCAGGTCTCCCGCCTCGACGTCCCAATGAAGGAGCCCTTCGGCATCGCCGGAGGCGCCCAGACCGCGGCCGCCAACGTCATGGTGCGGGCCGTGCTCTCCGACGGGACGGAGGGCTGGGGCGAAGGGGCCCCGATGCCAGCCTTCAACGGCGAGACCCAGGCCGGGACGCTCTCGGCCGCGCGCCGCGCGGTCGGCGCCATGCGGGGTGTTCAGGCCGGCGCCTGGGAGGCCTGGGGGCCGCGGCTCAGGGCGGCTCTGCCGCGCCGCGCCTGCGCCCGCGCCGCCGTCGAGACGGCGCTCCTCGACGCCTGGACCCGGCGCCTGGGAATCCCCCTGCGCGTGCTCTTCGGCGGGGCGGAGGACCGCCTCGTCACCGACATCACCATCCCCATCGTCCCGCCCGAGAAGGCCGCCTCCGCCGCCCGCGGCATCCGTGCCTTCGGCGTGCACACGCTCAAGATCAAGGTGGGAAAGCGGGTGGAAGACGACGCCACGCGCGTCCTCTCCGCTCTGGCCGCCGCCCCTCGGTCCAAGCTCATGCTCGACGCCAACGCGGGCTACTCCGCCTCGGACGCGCTGCGCCTGCTGCGCCTCCTACGCGCGGAGGGGGTCGAACCCGAGCTCTTCGAGCAGCCGACGGCGGCCGCGGACCTGGCGGGGCTCCGGCGCGTGCGCCGCGCGGGCCGCGTACGCGTCGCCGCCGACGAGTCGGCCGATTCCTCCGCCGCCATCGGCCGCCTGGCCGCCGCCGGCGCCTGCGACGTGGTGAACATCAAGGTCATGAAGCTGGGCCTGCTCGGCGCCTGGGACGCCGCCCGCGCCGCGCGCGCGGCCGGGTTCTCGCTGATGATCGGGGGCTTGGTCGAGACGCGCCTCGGGATGACCGCCGCGGCGCACCTGGCCTGCGGCCTCGGGGCCTTCGAGTTCGCCGACCTCGACACCCCGCTCTTCTTGGCCCGCGACCCGATGCGCGGCGTGCCCATCCGCCGCGGCGGGGTCTACGACCTCTCCCCGGTCAAAGCGGGCATCGGCGTCTCGCCGCGGGGACGACGCTGACCTCGCACAAGCCGCTGCGAGGCCCCGAGCTCCTGGCGGTCTTCCTCATCGCCGCCGCCTTCCTGGCCTTCCTCCAGTTCCAGCACCCCTGGCTCCCCGAGCGGGACGGCTACTACCACATCGCCTTCGCCCGCCTGACGCGCGCCCACGGCCTCCTGCGCTC
>SCTT01000131.1 GCA_004322435.1 bacterium | reverse complement strand
CCCCGGCCAAAAATCCGGTCAGGAACTTGTCGAGGCGCTCGCCGCCGACGCCCGTGAACCTTTGCGCGCTCATGGTTTTCTCCAGCGGACCCACCACGCGGCCGCCGCGGCCATCGCCAGCGCGCCGACCGCCTGGGACGGGGACAGCCAGAACAGCCCCTGCCCCCGGTCGTCGCCCCGGAACGTCTCCAGATAAAAGCGTGCGGCGCCGTAAAGCCCCAGATAGGCCATCCAGCCCGAGCCCGGCCGGAGCTTTCCCGCTTCCACGCCCAGCAAGACCCGCGAGCAGGCCCAGGCCGCCGCGGCGTTGGCGATGGATTCGTAGAGCGGGAACGGGTGCAAGGGCACCCCGGCCAAGAGCGGGCTCACCAGCGCGTCCGGATTGGTGAAGCGCACGCCCCAGGGCAGGCCCGTGGGCCGGCCCGCGCAGCAGCCGGCCGCCAGGCAGCCCAGACGGCCCAGCGCGTGGCCCATCGGCAGGGCCACCGCGAAGAAATCCGAGAGGCGGGTGAAAGAAGCGGCGTTCCGCCGGCACCAGAGGACCCCCGCCGCCATCGAGCCCGCGACGCCGCCGAAGAAGACGAACCCGTAGCGGAGGTCGCGGACGGGATGGAGCGCACCGGAGGCCAGCGCGCGCCATTCGACGCCCAGGTAGAGGACCTTCCCGCCGATGAGGGCCCCGGCGAAGAGCCAGTACACGAGGCTCCAGAAGGCGTCCTCATCCAGCTTCATCCTCGCCCGGTTGCGCGAGAGCCAGCCGATGCCCAGCAGATAGCCCGAAGCGACCAGCACGCCGTAGGTGGCCAGCCGGAAGCCGCCGACCTGGATGAGGGTCGGGAACATCTACCGGGCTTTGCGGACGGGCTTCGGGAACCGGTACTCGATCTCGCCCGGGCGCTGGAACCCGAGCTCCGAGCGCGCGGCCCGCTCGAGCGCGCGGTCGTCGCCCTTGGCGGCGGCGATGCGGTCCTGGAGCTGGAGCTCCTCGCGGCGCGCGGACGCGAGGTCGGCGCGCAGGCCCCGCAGGTTCCACCAGGAGGCGGCCATCGCGCGCATCCCCCGGTTGCCGAGCAAGAACGCCGCGGCCAGGCCGGCCAGGACCCCGGTCCAGGCCCGTCGGCTCAGGCGCGGAAGCCGGAAGGAGCGGCGGGCGAGGCTCAACGCGCCCCGGCGGCCGCGCGCGTGCGCGCGGCGGGAGCGGCCTTGCGCTTGAACGCCGCGTCGCCGGCGTAGCGGGCCTTCTTGCCGAGCTCCCCGTGGATGCGCAGCAGCTGGTTGTACTTGGCCAGGCGCTCGGAGCGGCACGGGGCGCCCGTCTTGATGGCGCCGGCGTTGAGCGCGACCGCGAGGTCCGCGATGAACGGGTCCTCGGTCTCGCCCGAGCGGTGGGAGATGATGGAGGTGAACCCCGCCTCGTGCGCGCGCTGCACGGCCCGCACCGTCTCGGTCACCGAGCCGATCTGGTTGAGCTTGATCAGGATGGCGTTGGCCGACTTCTCGGCGATGCCGCGCCCGAGCCGCTCCAGGTTCGTCACGTAGTGGTCGTCGCCGACGACGCGCGTCACGGGGCCCAGGCGCGCGGTCATCGCCTTCCAGCCGTTCCAGTCGTCCTCGCCGAGCGGGTCTTCGATGGAGAGGAGGGCGTAGCGCGAGACCCAGGCCGCATAGCGGTCGATCATCTGGGCCGTGTTCAGGGCCTGTCCCTCGAACTTGTACTTGCCGTCCACGAAGTATTCGCTGGCCGCGCAGTCGAGGGAGATGCGGACCTTGCCTTCGCCGCCGGAGCGCTTGAGCGTCTCGCAGATGGTGTCGAGGACGTCCTCGTGGCGCGCGATGCGCGGCGCGAAGCCCCCCTCGTCGCCGACCGCCGTCGCGAGGCCGCGCTCGTGGAGGAGCTTCTTTAAGTGCTGGTACGCCTCCGCGCCCAGGCGCAGGGCCTCGGGAAACGAGGACGCCCCGGTGGGGACGACCATGAACTCCTGGACGTCGATGCCGCTGTCGGCGTGCTTGCCGCCGTTGATGATGTTGAGCATCGGCGCGGGCAGCAGCCACTCCTTGTCCTTGATCCCGAAGGCCGAGCGCAGGTGCTCGTAGAGGGGCTTGGCCCTCGAGGCCGCGGCCGCGCGGGCGGCGGCCATCGACACGCCGAGCACCGCGTTGGCGCCGAGCTTGCCCTTGTTGGGCGTGCCGTCGGCGGCGATCAGCCGCTCGTCGAGCCGGGGCTGGTCGGAGGCGTCGAGGCCCTTCGCCGCGGCGGCCAGAGCCTTCTCCGCGTTGCGCACGGCCTTGAGCACGCCCTTGCCGAGGTAGCGGGACTTGTCGCCGTCGCGGAGCTCGACGGCCTCGTGGACGCCGGTGGAGGCGCCGCTGGGGACCGAGGCCCGGCCGAGCGAGCCGTCGGAGAGCGTGACCTCCGCTTCGAGCGTGGGGAACCCGCGGGAGTCGAGGATTTCGCGAGCGGTGACGGACTTGATCTTCGCCATGTGCCCTCCCAAAGGCGCGCCGGGAGGCGCGCGACGTCTAAAGCTTTCCGTCCAGGATCTTCTTGCCGGCGTCGACCATGCCGGCCAGGCCCTTCGCGTCGCGGGCCTCGGCGTAGAGGCGCACGACCGGCTCGGTCCCGGAGAAGCGCAGGCCCAGCCAGCGGCCGTCCTTCAGGACGAACTTGAACCCGTCGGAGTCGTCGATGCGCCACACCGAGGCGCCGGCCAGCGACGTCGGCGGCTTCACGCGCAGCCGCTCGCCGAGCTCGCGGACCATCTTCTGCCCGTCGAGCTCGAAGTTGAGGCGCGCGTTGTGGAAGGCGCCGAACTTCTTGAAGAGCTCGTCGCGGACCTTGGAGAGCGGCTTCTTTTCGAAAGCCACCAGCTCCGCCATCAGCAGGCCCGCCAGCAGGCCGTCCTTCTCGGGGACGTGGCCCCGGATGGAGAGGCCCGCCGACTCCTCGCCGCCCAGCAGGAACTCGCCGCCGCGCAGGAGCTCCCCGATGTGCTTGAAGCCGACCGGGGTCTCGCGCACGCGGGCGCCGGCGCCCTTCGCGACCGCGTCCACGAAATGGGAGGTCATCAGGCTGCGCGCGACCGAGCCCGACATCCCGCGGTTCTTGACGAGG
>SCTT01000130.1 GCA_004322435.1 bacterium | reverse complement strand
ATCCTCTCGGAGCTCGACCGCAAGGCGCCCCAGGTCATGATCGAGGCCCAGATCGTCGAGATCAACTCGGACCGCGCCAACCAGCTCGGCCTCGAGTGGGGCGGCACCAACGGCGAGCTCGGGACGTTCACGGCGGGCTCGCGGGACACGACGTTCCCGCTGAACCTCCCGAAGAACATGAGCAACACGCACTTCTTCGACCCGCTGACGAGCGTCGTCAGCGGCGTCGGCGGCTCGGGCGGGGGAGGGGGCGGCGGCGGCTCCGGCGCCTCCGGCGACTCGGGCTCCTCCGGCTCCGGGTCCTCCGCCGCGTCCGCCAGCGCGGCCCTGAGCGCCAACATCGGCTCGACGCTGCAGGCGGGCCTGTTGGACCTCACCCAGCTCAAGGTCATCCTGCGGGCCCTGGTGAGCCGCGCCGAGGCGCGCTTTTTGGGCAAGCCCAAGATCCTGACCATCAACAACCGCTCGGCGAGCATCCAGATCGCCCGCAACGAGGCGGTGTCGGTGCAGTCGGTGACGACCGGCGCCAACGGCCTGTCCCAGAGCAGCAACCAGGCCGAGCGCTTCCGGACCGGCCTCAACCTCATCGTCACGCCGCAGGTCAACCGCGAGGGCTACATCACGATGCTGATCCAGCCCTCGTTCACCAACGTGCTCGAGTCGCGCGTCTCGTCCCAGTCGAACCGCATCTTCGACCCGACGACGCGCGCGGCCTCGTCCTTGGTGCGCGTGAAGAACGGCCAGACGCTCGTGCTGGGCGGCCTGTTGGAGAGCCGCGAGTCGAAGGCGGTCCGCAAGGTCCCCTTCCTCGGCTACATCCCGCTGATCGGCTGGCTCTTCACGAGCACGTCGAACCAGCGCTCGAACACCGACCTGGTCATCTTCATCACGCCGACCATCGTCAACGACTGAGGGGGGGCTCCCCGACCGAGCGCGCTCCCCTTGACGGGGTGGAGCACTTCCGTTACACTTAAGGCATGCCCACTTCGAACCCTCGGGTGAACGTCGTCCTCGAGCCGCCCTTGTTCGCCGCGCTCAAACGGATGGCGGACAAGGACGCGGTCTCCCTCTCGACCAAGGTGCGCGACATCGTCCGCGGCGCCCTCGAAGAGTACGAGGACACGGTCCTCGTCGAGCTCGCCGACAAGCGGGCGAAGACCTTCAAACGCTCGAAGGCCGTCTCGCACGCCGACGCGTGGCGCTGACCTACACCCTCGTCTACCAGCGGGAAGTCGTCGACGAGGACATCCCGGCCGTCCCGCCCGGCCTCAGGCCGCGGCTCGCCAAGGCGATCGAGGCGCGGCTCACGACGCATCCGGAACAGTACGGGAGACCCCTGCGCGGGACCTTGGCCGGCTATTGGAAGCTGCGGGTGGGGGACTTCCGCGTCGTGTTCCGGGTCGTCGGGAAGGAAGTCGTCATCCACGCCATCCGGAACCGGAAGGACGTCTACTCGGACATCTTGAAGCGGCTCGACTAGGTGCTGCCCCCATTTCTTCCCGCCTTTCCTTGACACAGGAAGGGAGCCGGGTTATCCTAGAGCTATGAAGAAGAATTTGAAGAAGGCCACCGCCGGCTTCACGCTCATCGAGCTGATGGTCGTCGTGCTCATCATCGGCATCTTGGGCGCCATCATGATCCCCGGCTACACCAAGAGCGTCGAGACTTCGAAGGCCGACGACGCGGCCGCCGTCGTGATGATGATCGGGCAGGCCAACCGCATGTTCCGGGTGGACAACAGCGCCTATGTCTCCAACGGCGGCCTGGTCGACGCCTGCAACTCCGCCGCCTGCTCCGCCGGCTCCACCGACCGCTGCCAGCTGGTCGGCTGCAGCTACCTGGGCTCCCGGCAGTGGGAGACCCTGGCCTATTCCTACCAGGTCGGCAGCGCGGTCAACTGCGGCGTCCCCGGGGCCCCCAACGGCATCGCCTGCGCCAAGCGCACCGGCTCGGCGGGCGGGGGCTACGACAGCTGGGGTTACGTGATGGACGCGCAGGGCATCGTGCGCGAGTACAACGGCGCTCCGTCCCCCACTAAGTAGCGCTCGGCTCCGGGACGGCGGCGGGC
>SCTT01000129.1 GCA_004322435.1 bacterium | reverse complement strand
GTCACGGCGCTGCGCATGTCGCGCTGCTTCCCCGAGCCGGCGCCGATGATGGCGGCATACCGGCTGCACCGGGGCATCGACGCCCGCGACGTCGCGGCGGCGCACGAGGCCGCGCTCGGCAATGCACGGCCGGGTTTCGCCCGCTTCGTCGTCTCAGGGGCGACGCCGTTTCGGGTCGAGGACGCGCGCGAGCTGGGGCATGACGCCCCGACCGTGTTGAGGGCGAGAGCGCCGGGTCTCGTCGAAGAATTCTCGCGCCGCGGATGGCCGCTGCCGAGGGCCATCGACCGGGTCTATAGCCCGGCGCTCGCCAAGAGAGGCCTCGGATGGGAGCCCCGCTACGGCTTCGCCGAGGTCTTGAAGATGCTGGACGAGGAGTCGGCCGAGGTCCTCCCGCATCGAACGGCCGACCCCGCCTTGTCGCTCCGGGATACGACGCGCGAAGGGCCCGGTCGCCGGCGGTCACCGCGGGGGAAAGCCTGAAGCCGGGTCCGGAGCCGATTCCATGCCATGAAAAAGCTCTTGAGTAAGGAGGAATTTCCTGGTACTCTGAGGCATGATCTCCCGCCCTCTCCTCGCCGGCCGCATCAGGACGGCCCTGCGGCGCAGCCGGGCCGTGGCCCTGCTCGGTCCTCGTCAATCGGGAAAGTCCACCCTCGCGCGCCTCGTCTCCGGGCGCGACCCGGCGGCTTACTTCGACTTGGAGGACCCGGAGAGCCTTGCGCGCCTCGCAGAGCCCATGACGGCCTTGCGGCCGCTGCGCGGATTGGTCGTCATCGACGAGATCCAGCGGCGTCCGGACCTGTTCCCGGTCTTGCGCGTGCTCTGCGACCGCCGCCCTCTGCCAGCGCGCTTCCTCATCCTGGGAAGCGCCTCACTGTCGCTGGCGCGCGGGGTCTCCGAGAGCCTGACGGGTCGGCTCGAGACGATCGATGTGGGCGGCTTCACCCTTGAGGAGGCCGGCTTGGCCCGGCATGGGCGGCATTGGCTCAGGGGCGGGCTGCCGCCCTCCTTCCTGGCCAAGAGCGACGAGGCCAGCGCGGTCTGGCGCAAGGACTACATCCGCAGCGTCCTCGAGCGCGACGTCCCGCAGCTCGGCATCCAGGTCCCGTCGGCGGCGCTCTATCGCTTCTGGACCATGCTCGCGCATTACCACGCCCAGGTCTGGAACGCCGCCGAGCCCGCGCGCTCGTTGGGGGTCGGCGAAACGACCGTGCGCCGGTACTTGGACATCCTGGACGGGCTGTTCATGGTCCGCCAGCTCCAACCATGGCACGAGAACCTCGGGAAAAGACAGGTCAAGGCCCCCAAGGTCTATTTCAGGGACACGGGTCTCCTGCACCAGCTCTTGGGGGTGCGCATCGGGCGGGAACTGCTCGGACACCCCAAATGCGGCGCATCCTGGGAGGGCTACGTCATCGCCGAGGCCCTGGAGGCGCTGCGGCCCGACCAGGCGTTCTTCTGGTCGACGCACAACGGCGCGGAACTGGACCTCCTGATGTTTCGCCGCGGGAAGCGCATCGGCGTCGAGGTCAAGCGGGTCGACGCCCCGCGGCTCACGCCGTCCATGCGCATCGCGACCAGGGACTTGCGGCTCGACCGGCTCTTCGTGGTCTATCCGGGGGAGCGGCGCTACGCCCTGGCGCCCCGCACGGAAGCCATCCCGCTCGCCGCCCTGACGCCGGACCTGCTCTAAGCCGCATCCATGTCGCTTGTGGCCCGGTTCCTTTCGTCTGGCTCAAGAAGCACTTCGAGTCGCCGCAGTGCTTGCGGCCGCCGCCGGGGCTCATTCGAAGCGGATTTCGACCGCGCCCGCCTCCCTGGAGTTCGCCGGATAATAGTCGCCGGTCCGAATCCTGGACCCGCTGATGCCGTAGAGGTAGACCAGCCTCGCTCGGACCGCTTCGGCGCGTTCGGCGGCTAACGCGACGTCGTAGGGTTCAAACGACGTTTTGGAGCCGTTGACGACCATGGTCTTGCCGGGGGCCTGGTCGAAGGCGGCGACGGCTCCGTGCAAGACCGCCTCCGCTTCGGGCGTCAGGACGCGCGAGCCGCGGTCGAACGTCATGCGGAAGGGCGCCTCGTCGACCAATTCGATCCCGTAGGTGACCGTTTCCCGAGGCGGCTCCGGTTCGCCGAGGAGGAAGCGCGCCGGGGGGGAGTGGGCGGCTGCCGTACCGACGGCGGCGAGCCCCAGCGCGAGGGCGAGCCCCTCGCTCGGGCCCACGAGGCGCCGCGGCGCGCGGGCGTGCCGGGCCAGATGCCCCCTCTGCCAGGCCAACAGCACGGCGGCAGCCGGCGCGAGCACCGGGACGGGCGCCAGCGCCAAGAGCGCCTCCGCTTTGCCGCCCGTCACCGTCATCGCATAGAGCGCGGCGCCGAAGACCATGGAGCAATGCGCCCCGATCGCGGCGTCGAGCGGGAGCGCCCCCGCGAGATGGAAGCCTTCTGCCGCGGCCCCGACGGCGACGAGGAGGAGGCCCGCGGCGCGCTGGAGCTTGAGCATGCCCACAGCCTAGCCGCCCGTTGGGGCGCCGGTGTTTCCGGAGGTTATGGAAACGGTAAAGGCTGAAAAGAGAGCGCCCCCGGCCCGAAGGCCGGGGGCGCTTCCGCCTCTTTCAGCTCAGGAGCACTTCGAGTAGCCGCAGTCCTTGCAGCTGGGCTCGGAGCAGCCCGACTCATAAGCCACGTTCGCCGAGTAGCACTTCGGGCAGTGGTTGAGCTTGGTGAACTCGAGCAGCGCGTCGACGGCCTTGCGGCTGCCGGTCTTCTCGTCGTCGATCCAGCCGGTGCGCTTGAGGTGCTCGCGCAGCGCCACGCTCACCCCGTGCGGGATGGAGTCGATGCGCTTCTCGCCGAAGCCCTGGGGCTTGTCGCCCTTGACCGAGTTCAAGTGCTTGAGGATCTTGATGGGGTCCCCGCCCTCGGCGAGGTACTTAGACAGCATGATCCCCAGCACCGTGGTCAGGCCGGCGATCTCGGTCCCCAGCGGCGGGATGTTCGTGAACACCTGGTACGGTCCGCGCTCGTCGTAGTTGATGTGCACGTGCAGCGGGCCGTAGCCGGTCTTGATCTGGTAGTACTCGGACTTGACGCCGTAGGTGTCCGAGGGCTCCCGCTTGCGCTTGTTGGCCGGCGTCGCGGTCGCCGACGGGGCGGTCGCCGAGATGTTCAGGACCTGCTGCGACTTGGAGCCGTCCCGGTACACGGTCAGGCCCTTGCAGCCGAGCTCGTAGGCCATCAGATACGCCTTGCGGACGTCGTCCGGGGTGGCCGCGTTCGGGAGGTTGATGGTCTTCGAGACGCCGTTGTCGGTGTACTTCTGGAACGCCGACTGGATCTGGATGTGGAAGTCCACCGAGACGTCGTGCGCCGTCGGGAACAGGCGCTGGACCTTCGGGGGGATCTCCGAGACGCCGCGGACCGACTTGTGGTTGTCGTTGATCTTCTTCCACAGGTCGATCTTGGACAGGCCCCAGAAGTCGTTCTCCTCGGCCATCTGCTTGAAGAGCGGATTGACCTCGACGAACACGTCCTTCTGGTCCGGCGCCTTGTTGTGCTTCAGGGCGTCGAGCGCCTTCGCGTTGTAGCGGGTGTAGGCGATGGCGAAGAACGGCTCGATGCCGCCGCCCTGCAGGCCGGCCGCGATGGCGATCGTCCCGGTGGGGGCGATCGTCGTGCGCGCGCAGTTGCGGGGCATGGCCTTCTGGCCGCGGAAGTGGGCGCCCGCGGGGTCGTAGACCGAGTCGTTCCAGTTCGGGAACACGCCGCGCTCGCGCGCCAGCTGCTCCGAGGCCTCGAGCGACTTCTCGTTGATGAAGCGCATCAGCTTCTCGGCGAACTCGAGCGCCGCCGGGGAGTCGAACGGGATGCCCATCTTGACGAGCATCTCCGCCCAGCCCATCACGCCCAGCCCGATGCGGCGGTTGCCCTTGGCCATCGCCTCGATCTCGGGGAGGGGGTAGTTGTTGATCTCGATGACGTCGTCCAAGAAGCGGATGGACGCGTGGACCGCGTCCGAGAGCTTCTCGAAGTTCGTCGTGCCCTCGCCGACCGGGCCCTCGACGAAGTTGCCGAGGTTCAAGGACCCCAGGTTGCAGGGCTCCCAGGGGAGCAGGGGCTGCTCGCCGCAGGGGTTCGTGCTCTCGATCTGGCCGAGGGCGGGGGTCGGGTTCGAGCCCGAGTTGTTGATGCGGTCGATGACCACGTAGCCCGGGTCGCCGGTCTTCCAGGCGTACTCGACCATCATGTCGAACACCTCGCGGGCGCGGACCTTGCCGCAGAGCTCGCCGGTGCGCGGGTTCTTGAGGTCGTACTCCTTGTCGTCCTTGACCGCCTGGATGAACGGCGCCTCGATGCCGACCGAGATGTTGAAGTTCTCCATCACCCCGGGCTGGGTCTTCATCGTGATGAAGTCCTTGATCTCGGGGTGGGTGTAGTGCAGGATGCCCATGTTGGCGCCGCGGCGCGTGCCGCCCTGCTTGACCACGTCGGTCATCTTGTCGAAGAGCTGCATGAAGGACAGCGCGCCCGAGGCGACGCCCTGCGTCTTCTTGACCAGGTCGCCCTTGGGCCGCAGGCGGCTGAAGGAGAAGCCCGTGCCGCCGCCGGACTTCTGGATGAGGGCCTGGGCGGTGACCGCCTTCGTGATGGCCTCCATCGAGTCCGGCACCGGCAGCACGTAGCAGGCGGAGAGCTGCTGGAGCTCGCGGCCGGCGTTCATCAAAGTCGGGGAGTTCGGGAGGAAGTCCCACGACGCCATCAGGTTGTAGAACCGGGTCTCCCAGGTGGAGACGAGCTTGGCGGCCTCGGGGTTCTTGGCGACGACCTTCTCGAGGTTGGCCAAGAGGGCCATGAAGTTCTTGTCCCGGTCGCCGGCCTCGAAGATGCCTTCGTGGAACAGGGTCATCGTGGTCGCCTTCGCGTCCGGGGCCGGGGCGGCGGCCGAGTGGACCGTGCGGCGGATGCCGTCGTAGACGCCCCACTTCTCGGCCGCGGGGTGGAGGATGATCTCCGCCAGGGCGATGTTGTGGGCGACCCCGAGCAGCCAATCTTCGGCCGTGGGGGTGTCGCGGAGGTACTTATCCTTAATAACCTTCAGCTGGTTCTCGGAAATTTGGAGCTTCTGGACCTTCTTGAGGGTTTCCTTCATCATCGTCTTCGTCGGCTTCACGCTCACCTTTTCTCCTGCCGGCTGGGCCCAAGGTCCTAGTGGACGCTCCCAGTCCGGTCTTATCTCGCCCGTCGTCAAAAACGTTTTGTCAGCGGTATCCGAGTTTAACAGCCGTCTAATTTTTTGTCAATGCTCCTCGTCGAGAAAACGCATCCGGAGAACCCCGGAGACGCACGGCCGGTTTCGACCCCAAGCCGAAAGGGCTCCAACAAAAACGAATAGATGGCAAAACATGGAAATATCACCGTCGGGGCTCCGACGGGAAAATCGGAAAATCCGCGGGAGAGGCGGCCCGCCCCGGAGGGACCCGAAGGGCCTAGGAACCTGTTTTACCGTCTGAGAATCGGATTCCGGCCGCGGCGGGGGCCCGGACGCCGATTCGCCTAAAATATAACAAACAACGCTATCCGGCACTCTACGACTAAAAAAACAGCAAAGACGCACATCGGCCCGGCCCCCGGCCCCTATCCTTATAATGTCGTCCCCGGCGGGGGCCGGGAGGGGCGGGCGGCGGCCGCAGTTGCTTCGACGGGAAGGCTTTGGTATACTGGTCGTCCAATGTACGCGATTATCGAGACGGGCGGGCGCCAGTATTGGGTCATCCCCGGAGAGACCCTCCGCGTGGAGAAGCTGGAAGCCAAAGAAGGGGAGACGGTGACGCTCAAGGCGTTGTGGGCCGCGGAAGAGGGCAAAGAGGGCAGTTCCTCGCAGAAGGCCACTGTGACCGCCGAGGTCGTCCACCAGCTCCGGGACCCGAAGATCATCATCTTCAAGAAGAAGCCGAAGTCCAAGTACAGCCGCAAGGCGGGACACCGGCAGAGCAAGACCGAGATCAAGATCACGAAGATCTCGCTCAACTGAGAGAAGGCCATGGCACATACTAAAGCGCAGGGCTCGAGCTCGAACGGCCGCGATTCCAACGGCCAGCGGCTCGGGATGAAGCGGTACGGCGGCCAGACCGTGAAGGCCGGGATGGTCCTCGTCCGCCAGCGCGGCACGAAGTTCCTCCCCGGCGTCAACGTCGGCCGCGGCAAGGACGACACGCTGTTCGCGACCGCGTCCGGCGTCGTCACCTTCGAGTGGGCGAAGAAGGACAAGAAGCAGATCAGCGTCTACCCCGCGAAGTAAGCCGCGCCGCACGCTGAGCAAGGCAGGATGCGCCGGGCGCATCCTGCCTTCTCTTTGAAGGGACACAACTTATGAGATTCATCGACCGCGTCCACATCGAGGCCCGCGGGGGCAACGGCGGCAACGGCTGCCTTTCCTTCCTGCACGAGAAGTACCGCGAGTTCGGCGGCCCCGACGGCGGGGACGGCGGGCGCGGCGGCGACGTCGTCTTCGAGGCGGACCCCAACCTCTCGACCCTCCTCGACGTCTCCTTCCGCCCGCACATCGAGGCCAAGGCCGGCGGCAACGGCAAGTCGAGCACCAAGACGGGCCCCACCGCCGAGGACACCGTCCTGAGGGTCCCCGTGGGCACCGTCGTCCTCAAAGACGGCCTCGCGGTCGCCGACCTGTCGCGGCCCGGCCAGCGCTTCGTCGCCGCCCGCGGCGGCCGGGGCGGCCGGGGCAACGCCTCCTTCAAGCACCACGACAACACCGCGCCGCGCCTCTACGAGAAGGGCCAGCCCGGCGAGGTCCACGAGCTCGACCTCGAGCTCAAGCTCATCGCCGACGTCGGCCTGGCGGGCTTCCCGAACGCCGGCAAGTCCACCTTGCTGACGCGCGTCTCGAACGCCCGCCCGAAGGTCGCCGCGTACCCGTTCACCACGCTCTCGCCGCACCTGGGGATCGTCTCGCACAAAGGCCGCAACTTCGTGATGGCCGACGTCCCCGGCCTCATCGAGGGCGCCTCCGAGGGCAAGGGCCTGGGCGGCGACTTCCTGCGTCACGTCGAGCGCACCCGGGTGCTCGTCCACCTGGTCGACCCCGAGGGTTTCAAGGGCACGGGTCCTGTCGAAGGGGTCAAGGTCATCGAGGAGGAGCTCAAGCGCTACAGCCGGCTCTTGGCCGGGAAGCGGCGCCTGCTGGTCGTGAGCAAGTCGGACCTCCCGGAGGCCGCCGAGGTCTGCCGCCGCCTGCGGGCCCGCTACCGGACGCGCAAGGTCTACCTCATCTCCGGCGCCACCGGGGACGGCGTCTCCAAGCTCCTCGACGCCGTGCTCGCCGAGCTCGCCCACGCCCCGCGCCAGGCTCTGCTGTTTGCGAAGGAAGGGGAGGACAAGCTCCGCGTCGCCAAGGGCTTCAGCATCGACGCCGCGGGCGACGGCGTGTACCGCGTCCGCGGCGCCTTCGTCGAGCGCGCGGCGGCGATGACGGACATCTCCCTCGAAGAGCCGTTGGCCCGGCTCCAGCGCGTGTTCAAGCGCATCGGCCTCGACAAGGCCCTGCGCCAGGCCGGGGTCGTCGAGGGCGACACCGTCGCGGTGGGCCCCATCGAGCTCGTCTGGGCCGACAAGGCGCCCAAGTGGGAGCCCCAGGTGAGCCGCCATAAGCCGCGGCGCGTCTTCCCGAGGGCCCACTGAACGGGGGCTGGCAGCAGCGCTTCCCGTCCCGGCTGGGGTCGGCGCCGCCGGCGGCCCGCCGCGGCGTCCGGGCCCTCTACCGGACCCTCCTCGAGGCCCAGGCCGCGGCCGATTCCGGCGAGGGCAAGCGCCTCGAGGCCTGGCGCCTCTGGGCGGTCGCCGGGACCGGCGAGCCCCCGGAGCTGAATCTGCTCGAGGCGGCCGACGCCCTGCGGGATGCCGGCGTCCAGCCGACCGCGCTCGCGCCGCTCTTCGCCGCCTGGCGCGACGAGGCGGGGCGCAAAGCCTACGCGTCGCTCGCCGAGTTCGAGGCCCACGCCCGGGCCACCTCGGGCGCGGCCGGACGGCTGGCCCTGGCGATGGCGGGCCGCGCGGGAGACGCCGACGCCCGGGCCGCCGAGACCCTCTGGACGGCCTACGCGATGACGGCGTCCCTGCAGGACGCGAAGGCGTCCCTCGCCCGGGGGCGCGCCGTCTTCCCGCTCGCCGAGCTCGAGGCCGCCGGGTATTCCGAGGCCGACCTGCGCATGGGCGTCGTCAACGACCGCTTCCGGGGCGTGATGAAGGACGTCTGGAAGCGCATCCGCACCCTCTACGAGGACAGCCGCCCGTTGGCCCGGCGCCTCCCGTTCCCGCAGTCGGTCGAGGTCCGCTACGGCTGGGGCCTGGGCGCGGCGCTGTTGGCGCGCATCAGCCGCGCGGGCTTCGACGTCCTCCACCACCGCCCCGAGCTCGGACGGCGCGACCGCCTCCCGGTGGCCCTGGGGGCCTTCTTCCCGTCATGAGCGCGACGGCCTCCCGGGCGGGCTCGAGCTTCTCGCTGGGGTTCCTGTTCTTGTCCAAGGAGCGGCGCGCGGCGCTCGACGCGGTCTATGAGTTCGCGCGTCTCGTGGACGACGTGGTCGACGAGGGCGCGCTCTCCCAGGACGACGCCGCCCGCGAGCTCGACGCCTGGCGGGCCGAGGTGGCGGCCCTCTACGCGGGACGGCCCGCGAAGCCTTTGGCCGTGCGGCTCGCCCCCCACGTCGAGCGCTTCAAGCTCCCGCGCGAGGGCTTCGACGGCCTCTTGGACGGCGTGGCGATGGACTTGGAGAAGCGCCGGTACGAGACGTATCCGGACCTCGAGAAGTACCTCTTCGGCGTGGCCGGCACCGTGGGCCTCCTGTGCGTCGAGGTCTTCGGCCATGCGGCGACCGCTCCCGAGCCGCTGCGCGCCTACGCGGTCTCGATGGGCAACGCCTTCCAGCTCACGAACATCCTGCGCGACGTCGGCGTGGACCTGGAGAAGGGCCGGGTCTACCTCCCGCAGGCCGACCTGCGCGAGGCGGGATGTTCGCTGGAGACTTTGCTTCGCCGCGAACACACGCCGGCCTTTGGCGCGGTCATGAAGCGCCAGTACGCGCGGGCCAAGGCCGAGTACGCGCGCGCGGCCGAGCTGCTCGACCCCGCCGACCGCCCCGCGCAGCTGCCCGGCGCGGTGATGGCCGCGGTCTACGAGGACCTGCTCGAGGAGCTGCGCCGGCGCGAGTTCCGGGTCCTCTTTCAGAAGGTGGCGACGCCGAAAGGCCGCCGCGTCGTGCTCGCGCTCAAGGCCTGGGCGCGCGCATACGGCATTTACTAGGATAGGGAATCCCCATGATCAAACCCGACAAGTGGATCCGCGAGCGCGCCCAGAAAGACCGGATGATCGAGCCCTACGTCGACCGGCTCGAGGCCAAGGGCCTGGTCTCCTACGGCCTGTCCTCCTACGGCTACGACATCCGCGTCTCGGACGAATACAAGATCTTCACGAACGCCCTGGCGGGCCTCGTGGACCCCAAAGCCTTCGACCCGCGCTCCTTCGTGGACTTCAAGGGCCCCAGCTGCATCGTCCCCCCGAACTCCTTCGCGCTGGCCTGCTCGGTCGAGTACTTCCGCATCCCGAAGAACGTGCTGGCCATCTGCCTCGGCAAGTCCACCTACGCGCGCTGCGGCATCATCGTCAACGTGACGCCGCTCGAGCCCGGCTGGGAGGGCATCCTGACCCTCGAGATCTCGAACACCACCCCCTTGCCGGCCAAGATCTACTCCAACGAGGGCATCGCCCAGCTGCTCTTCTTCGAATCCGACCAGGCCTGCGAGGTCAGCTACGCCGACCGCAAGGGCAAGTACCTCAACCAGCACGGGGTCGTCTTGCCCCGCATCCTTGCCTCGTCGTCGACGAAATGATACGATAGCCGTCTTAGGATAGGAGCCATATGTCGCAGAAAACGACCATCATCGACCCCAAAACCGCCCAGAGCCGCCGCCGCTGGGTCATCCTGGACGCCAAGGGCGCCGTGCTCGGCCGCCTGGCCTCCAAGGCCGCCGTGCTGCTGCGCGGCAAGCACAAGGCCTTCTTCTCCCCCGCCGTCGACTGCGGAGACTTCGTCGTCGTCACCAACGCGAAGGACGTCCGCATCACCGGCGAGAAGGCGGAGTCGAAGTTCTACTTCCGCCACTCCGGCTACGCCGGCGGCGCGAAGACGACGACTTACAAGCTCCAGATGGAGCGTGACCCCCGCCGGGTCATCGAACTGGCCATCAAGCGGATGATCCCCGACAACGCCCTCCGGCGCCTGCAGCTCCGGCGCCTGAAGGTGTACCCCGGGGCCGCCCATCCGCACGCGGCCCAGCTGGTGGAGGCCGGAAAGTGACCGACAACAACATCCTCGCCGCGACGGGCCGCCGCAAGACGTCCGTCGCCCAGGTGCGCCTGATCCCCGGCGCGGGCAAGTTCACCGTCAACGCCAAGCCGGCCGACGTGTTCTTCGGCGGGCA
>SCTT01000128.1 GCA_004322435.1 bacterium | reverse complement strand
GGCGAGAGCTCGAAGCCGGGGTCGCGGCGGAGCGCGTCGATGAAGCCCTGCAGGGCCTCCCCTTCCCGGTTGCCGCGGATGGCGTCTTCGACGGCGGCGCGCGCGCCCATCGCCGCGACGGCGCGCGCCGGGTCCAACCCCGCACCGCCCGAGAGCGTCTGCACGGCGGCGGGGGCGCCCGAGGCGGTGTGCTTGAGGGCGAACGCGGCCAGCAGGCCGAAGGCGCCGCCGCCGAGCACGGACCACTGCGAGGAGACCGAGGCGACCGCGAACACGGCCAGCACGGGCAGATAGAGGATCCCGAAGAGGAGCGCGCTGATGGAGAAGGTCATCCCCGCGCCGGAGCGGTACCCCGTCGACACGCTCATGAAGCACTGCAAGCGCGCGCGCGGGTCGAGCACCAAGGCGGCCGCCACGAGCCCTGCGACCGCCCCGTCGGCCCCCAACGCCGGCACCGACGTCCCCGCCGCGGCGAACAGGTGGGCCAACGAGCCCGCCACGCCGCAGGCCAGGTACAGGGGCAGGAACCAGAACCCGACCGCTCCGCTGACGATGCCCCCGAAGAGCCAGAAAGCCCACATCGTCAGGACCAGGTGCGGCCCGCTGGCATGGACGAACAGCGACGTGAACGGGGCGTACCAATGCGGCGCGGTCGGCCAGAGCGCCAGCGCCGACTTGAGGTCCGGCGGCATCGCCCACAGGACGGCGGCGTGCGCGAGCATCAGCGCGCCCAAGAGCGGCTTGTCGCCGTCCCGCGTCCCCTCGGCCATGTAGGGGATGGGCAGCGGGATGGAAGGCACGCGCCTCATGTTCGGACTATAACCGGAAATTTCGTATTCTGCCTCCCTATGAAGAACATCGCCCTTTTCGCCGCCCTCTTCGCCGCCGCCCCCGCCTCGGCCGCCGGCCGCGCCGGCGTCCTCTCGTTCTCGCTCGAGGGCGGCGCCGCCCAGCCTCTGGGCACGGCCTGGGTCCGCCAGAACACGAAGCTCGGCCCCAACTACGGCGGGTCGCTCCACTACGGGCTCTCCGACCACTTCGAGGGGATGCTCTCCTTCGACTCGGTGCGCATGTTCAAGACGCGCCAGGTGCGCGTCGACACCGCGCTGGTCTCGGTCGCCCATTACTACGACCTAGACGGCGGCTTCTCCCCGGCGGTGCGCCTGGGAGTCGGACCGGCCGTGGTCTACAACGCGCGCCCCGACCGGCTCCCCAGCCACAACACCTTCGCGGTGCGCTTCGGCGGCGGCCTCGACTACAAGCTCTGCGACCGCCTCTCGACGGGCCTCTGGGCCGACTACCTTGTCGCCTCGAAGGCCGTGCGCGAGACGCCGGAAGTCAGCGCGGTCACCTTCGGGCTCTCGCTGCGCTGGACGGGCGGCGAGGTGCAGCCTAGGACGCCCAAGACGGCGAAGGCGGAGCCCAAGGGCGACGACAGGGAACCCGGCGAACCGAAGGCGGCTGCCGCTCCGGAGCCCGCGCCGGCCCCCGCGGTCGAGACGCCCGCTCCGGCTCCGGCGCCGGCCCCGAAACCCGCTCCCAAGACCCGCACGCGCACGAAGCGCCCGGCCCCGGCGGCTCCCGCGAGCACCGAGACGCCCGCGGCGGTCCAAGAAGTCCCCGGCGAGTAATCAGGCGTCGCCGGCCCGGACTGACCAGACGAACCCGTCGTACCAGAAGTGCATCAGCGACACGACGAGCGTGACGCAGAGGGCCGTTTGGGACAGCTCTCCTAAGAGACCGCCCGCCACGCCGTAGGCGACCCCCGCCCCGACGAAGGCCCCGAAGGCCCGCCGCCGCCCCTCGGCGTCCGAGGGCAGGCCGAACACCCGGGCGATGTTCCCCTCCTCGTAGCGCCACACCAAGGCGAAGTACTGCAGCGCATGGAAGAAGTTCATGATGAAGAGCGCCATCCCCAGCGGGTTGTAGCCCCAGGCCCACACCGAGGTCGCCGCGGTCGAGACATACAGCCAGACCTTGCGGGACGGCACGCGCTGGCCGCTTGCGACGGTCCAGACGAGGAAGCCGAGCACGTAGGCGGCGCCGACACCCGCCAGCCAGCCGCCCATCACCGGCCTAGCACGGAGCAAGGTCCCCGCCCAGGCCGCCGCCCCCTCCCAGCCGGCGTTCTCGAACTCGGCGAACACGCGCGTGTGGAGCGGCAGGCTGGCGCCGGCCAGAATCGGCCCTATATAGAGGAAGTGGTTGAGGAGGATCTCGGGCCAGCGGCCCTCTTTAGGGTCGTTGCCCGCCAGCCGGTCGTAGATGCGGCCGATGCCGAAGGTCTGCAGCGAGGAATGGTAGACGTCCCACCACACGGCGAGGACGGCGGCGGCCGCGCGCGCCAGCGGGAAGGCGAGGATGGTCGCGAAGAGCGCCAGCGGCACGTACGTGAAGCGCCACGGCCAGCGCGCGAAGACCTCAGGGTTGCCGTGGCTGCGGAAGAAGACGAGGGCCAGGTGGGCGGTGATGAAGACCCCGATGAAGCCGTCGGCCACGGTCCCGCTCGCTCCGAAGAACCGCACCGGCCGGGTGCCGAGCGGGGTGAGGCCGAGGAGGAGGCCTACGGCTAGACCGAGGAGCGGGGCGAAGACGAGGAGGGGCCAGTCGGCGCGGGGGCCGAGGATGTAGGGGGCTTTCTCCGGCTTTTCCACGGGAGAACTGTAGCCGGATGTTTGGGGTAGGGCCAGGCGCTAGAGGTGACAGGGGCCCTTGAAATTTGGCGGTCTGGGGTCTACATTGGGGGCATGAAGGTCGCCGCCCTTCTAGGCCTCCTGGCCGCCCTGCCGGCTCACGCCGGTGACGCGGTGACACCGGCGCAGGCCCGGGCGAGCGTCGTGCAGGCCCTCCCTCCTGACATCGCGAAAGGCGTCGGCAACGGCGACCTCCGGGCCTACCTCGAGCGGTTGCCTCAGGACCAGAAGGCCGCCGCCATACGTTCCCTCGCCGCGAAGGAAGGCGAACTTGGGGACGACCCCACCACTCTTGGCGTCATTGGGCAGGCTTACGCCGGGCTCGGGAAGGTGAGGGAAGCGAAGCAGGCGGCGCAGGCAATTCTGAATCAGAACCCCGACAATCCCGAGGCGCGGCGTATCATGGCGTGGGTGGTGTCCCAGGAGAAGCTTCCCGGACGAGACGCCGGGGGCGGGGCGTTTAACAACACGGCGGGCCCTGGCGGCGGCGGAGCTGGCGGCGCCCAAGCGAACTTGAACGCCATCGAGAGAAGGATCCAGGGCGTCTTCCGTCGCGGAAACAACAGCGAAGAGTTTCGGAGCACGTTGGCCGATGCGAAAGGATTCTCCGTGGCGGAACTCAACCAAGCCGGCATTTCCTTTAAGAAGGCCGACCCGGGGCAGAAGGACGCTGTTGTCATCACCCCGCTCCCCGAAGGGAAGTTCTCCATCTCCATTCGCGAAGATGCGCTGAGCACAGCTGGCGACTCCGAAGCACGCGGCGCAGCAAATGTCGCGGACGGAGTGCGACAAGCTCAGACGAAGCGAGACCATCCTTACATAGGCGACGCCCTAATCATGGTCCGCGGGTGGATGACCGGAGCGAAAGTCCACAAAGAGCTAGCTCCTAACGACATCGACAAGGTGCCGGTCTCCCAACCCGACAAGGATCTCATGGTTGCGCGGAAGACGCTCGACCAAAAGACCGTGAAGTTCGATCCGAATACCGAGAATTATGGCGACGGGACCCTCAATGGGGTCATGAACGCCAATAATTCGATGATCAACATGTATGGGTCTGAGGTAATACTCGAGCGACTACTCCGGCAGTTCGGCCGCACCAAGTGATCACATCCTGATATACTCAGGTCATGAAGCGCATCGCCCTCATCGTCGCTCTGTTTACCGCCTGTAGCAGACCTGCTAGCGATTCAACAATGAAGTCAGTAGCCGACAATAAGGCGCCAGTCGGTTGGCAGACTTTCGAGGACGACTGGTTCCGGGTTTCCTATCCGGAAGGGAGCGATGTCGGTGGCGGACCCGAAGGGAAGCAGAACCCTGAGTTTCCCACTCTCGCGGTCGTCCCGCCAACCACAAAGGCTGGGAAGACATTCAGCGGTGCCTTCACACTGCAATTTGAAAAAAGGACCAACGGCATGCTTTTGCGCGATGCAATTCAGTCTGAGGTCCAGTCCGGCCTAAAGGCGAGGGGCGTACTACTGTCCGGCATACGGGAAATTCAAGTCAAGAATGGCAAGTGCATGAGTGCGGCTATCAATCGGCCTACTGAAGGCTGTCCAAAGGACAGTGGGACGTGCTACGCCCCGGCAATCCTCACGCTCTGCGACGACACCGCTGGCCGCCGGTTCAATGCGACATCCATTCTGTCAATCAGCGCGAATCCTTCTGCGTTATCTTCCCTAGCCCAGCAAGAAGCCGAGACTTACGAGCGCATCCTCCGCTCGCTGGAGTTCAAGAAGTCCTGACCCACTGAATTCCGCCAGAAAAAGAGCGGCGGGGTCCCGGGAACCGGGACCCCGCCGCTTTTCTGGAAGCAGGAATAGCTGCTACTTCTGAACCGGCAAAGACGAAACCCGCATCAGCCCGATGGCCGTCGCAATCCCGATGAGCATGAGCCCGCCCAATCCGCCCTGCCCCATCATCCACAGACCCGAGGACACCAGGCTCGTGATGGCCGCCCCCAGCAAAGCCCCGCTCCAAGACCACGGCGCCCCCTGCTCCTGCACCCCGCGCCCGCCGAGCCAAAGCCCGGCCGCCGCCCCTACGAGCGCCGCGACGGGGTCGATCGAAGCGAACAGCGCGCCGATGGTGGCCGGGACGATGTCGACCGCGCCGCCGCCCATCTTCGTCGTGCCGTTCCCGCGAGAGTCGTCACCCGCCTTGGCCGACGGCGCCGCGTCCGGAGCCGCCGCGATGGCCTTGTCGAACCACATGAACATGCCGACGAGCGCCCCCAACAGCGAGCCGGCGATCAAACCCGCGAGCCAGCCCACGGGGCCGGAGAGGACCACCAACCCCAACAGCCCCAGACCCGAACCCAGCGCCCCCAGCCAGGTCGGCGCCGCGAAGTAGCCGAACGCGATGGCGCCGGCGGCCACGAGGCCCGCCAGCTCCCCGAGCCAGCCGCCGGTCTTGCGCCCGATCTTGGAGCCGTGCCCGACCGCGTCTTCGACGACGCGCCCGCCCGCGCCGGCCCAGCCCGGGATCTCCTTGCCGTCCCGCGCCGAGCGGTAGGCCGAGCCGATGGAGCGGAAGTAGGCGACGTAGCCGGCGATGACCGCCGCCAGAGCCGCGGCGAAGGTCGCCGCCGTCACCATCCCCAGGCGCACCCAGCCGTCCATCGGCGGGAGCTCGCCGGCGTCCTTGTCTTTGGAGAAGTCGAAGGAGTCCGTGAGCTTCGAGAGGCGCTTCATCTCGACGGGCATCGCGCCGGCGGTCCAGTGCCGGAAGAAGAACTCGCTCTTCCCGCCGATGCCGCCCCACTGGAAGGCCAAGGCCACCATGTAGGTCAGCGAGTACGGGATGGCCGCCAGGAGCCCGAAGGCCAGGCCGAGGACGCCGAACACCGCGCCGGCGACGACGGCGATGACGCGCAGCGCCGCGACGCCGAGGAATTTGCCCGCGCTCGAGGTGTCGTAGTTCTGGGCCACGACGTACTTGAACCAGGGCCGGCCCAGGAGCAGCGCCCCGAAAGCCGCCGAGCCGATGACGCCGAGCACGGCGCCGCCGATGAGGCCGCCGACAAACGGGAAGACCCGCTTGGCGACGCGGACGGCCAGGTTCCAGACTTTCTTGAGGAAGGGCAGGAACTTGAGCGCGATGTCCTTGACCCAGGAGAGGAACGCGCGGCCGGGGACCTCGACGCCGCCGGCGACGGCGCCGCTCACGGCGCCGAGCGCGGCGGAGACATAGCCCGGGACGTAGTGCGCCCCGGCGAGGATGGACTTCTCATCGCGGACGACCGCGTACCCGAAGGCGCGGCCCGCCTCGGACCAGAAGCCCAGGGAGTTGGTCCAGGCGTCGCCCGCCTCGCGAGCCACCGTCGCCGAGAAGCCCTCGGGGCGGGCGCGCTTGACGTCGGCCAGGTCGGGCTCCTGCCACGACTCGCGGACCGTCTCCTCGGATTTCGAGGCGTTGACGGCGGCGCGCGCATAGAGCGCGACGGCGACCGGCGCGCCCCAGAGGACGGAAGCCGCGGCGTAGGCCAGGGCGTTGACGGCGCGGACGACGCCCTGCCAGAGCCCAGCTTCGACGTTGGGCGCCGGGGACATCACCCCGGCCAGACGCTTGCCGGTGGCCTCCTCCATGTCGTTTCTCAAGTTCCGCTCCCAGCGGGTCAGCCAGCGCAGGGTCTTGCCGTCGGCGTCGGCCCACTTGAGGCCCTTGGCGAGGCCGGAGGTGAGCCAGTGCGGGACCGAGTAGACGGCGCCCACGACGAGCCCGACGAGGCCCGAGGCCAGGGCGGCGACGCCGCCGCCGAACTGCACGAGGCGCTTGAGAACGAGCCCGGTGAGGCCCGTATAGCGGTAGGGGTTCTCGTCGCCGGAGAGCACCACCGAACGCCAGGCCGGGAGAGCCATCACCAGGGCCGTGCCGACCGCGTTCCGGACGAGGCCGACGACCGCGCCGACGACGAAGCCGAACACGAACGGGATGCCGTGGACCAGGACGTTCTTGACCGCGCGCAGGATGCGCCGGATGAGGCCCGAGGTCAGGAGGATGACGAGGCCCTTCCAGGCCGCGCCCAGCGGGACGCCGACGGCGGCGGCGGCGCCGCCCACGACGAAGCCCGCCGCGGAGGCGACGTAGCCGACGACGACGGCCGGCCACGACAGCAGCGGGTACTTGAGGAGGCTCGCCGGGGTCTCGGCGAAGAGCGCCTCGTCCACCGCCTTGCCGGTGACGTTGACGCGGGAAGCCAGGCCCAGGCGGGCCCACAGGCGGAACGCATCCGCCCCGGCGGCCTTAGCCTGGCCGTAGGAGGTCGAGAAAATCCCGAGCCAGGCCTTGGGCTGCGAGAGCGCCAGGCCGAACGCCGCGCCGACCAGCGCGCCGGCGGCATTGAGGAACACGCCGTGCATCAGCACGGCCGGCAGCCACATCATCGGCACGAGCGAGAGGAGCAGCGGCGAGAAGAGCAGTCCGCCGAAGGCGCCCACGAGGGCCAAGGTCATCGGGAGCCAGGGGGAGCCCTTGTAGGAGTCTTCAGACGGAGCGTCTTCCCTCACCCTGCCCTCTCCCGCTTGCGGGAGAGGGTTCGGGAGAGGGCTCACGGCGCGCTCGTAGCCGAACGCCGCGGCCAAGCCCACCGCGAAGAGGCCCAACGAGCCCGCGATGGAGAACGGCAGCGCATAGACGGCGCCGGGCGCGCCGGCGACGAACCGGCCGAGGCCGCGAGGCAACGTCGAGCCGTCGCGGCGCTCGGCGGCGGCGCCGACGCGGTGGAAGGTCTCGAGCTCGGCCGAGCGCTCGAGGGTCTTGGTCCAGCGCGCGTCCGCGCGGGCCAGGGCCCCTTCGGGGGCGACGCTGGCGGCGAATCCCAGGAAGGCGTCGGTGACGGTCAGCGGCAGGCCCACGACGAACCCGACCAGGCCGCCGACGGCGCCCAAGAAGACCGCGGCGACGAAGCCCAGCGCGCGGGCCAGCACCATCGCCAGGGCCGCGGGGACCTGCGAGAGCTTGCCGTCCCAGGCCCGGTCGACGGCGTAGGGGCCCTTCACGAGGGAGTTCCAGACGGGCGCGGCAAGGACCACGGCCCCGCCCACGGCGGTCATCATCGCCATCTTAGCGCCCCTATAAAGGAGGGCGCGGGCGGCGGGGACGATGCGGCGGATGGCGCGGCCGAGGAAGGCGAACACGTCGGCCATGAAGGGCAAAAGGCCCACGACGATGCGCTTGACGCCGCGCCAGGCGGCGCGGGCGGGGATCTCGACGCCCTTGAAGACCGCGCCCAGGACGGTGACGACCGGCGCGAACACGTAGCCGACCACCACGAACGGCCAGGCCAGCAGCGGATACTTGTAGAAGAGGCCCGGCAGCTCGGCCTTCATCGCGTCGTCGATGGAGGAGGCGGTGAGGACCGAGCGGAACACGAGGCCGAAGCGGGCCCAGAAGCGGAACGCGGTGCGGCCGGCGTCGAGGGCCCCGGTCACGACCTCCTTGGGCCATGAGCGCCAGAGGTCGGTCTCCGCCAGCGACGCGCCGAGGCCGAAGCCCAGGACGACCAGGCCGGACTTCAAGGCCAGGGCGGGCAGGGCGGCCACGTAAGGCAGGGCGAGGGCCATCGGCAATACGAAGGGAATCAAGAAATATGCCGCTCCGGCGCCCACGGCGGCCAAGGCCAGGGAGAGGACGTACGGGCTCTTCGCGGCCGCGGCGGGGGCCGGGGTGGGAGTGGGGATGGACGACCCGGCGGAGGTCTCCTCTTCGCGGGCGGCGTTGGCCGGGGCCAAGGCCGGGGCGGAGCGGCCGGAGCGCGCGGAGGGAGCGACGGCGTCGAGGGCGGCGCGGAGACGGCCGCCG
>SCTT01000127.1 GCA_004322435.1 bacterium | reverse complement strand
ACTCCAGACCCATGCCGTTCGAGGAGCGGAAAACGCTCGCCGTCATGACGTTGCGGGAGGAGTTGATGACCACGCCCGCCGAGAACGACCCGTTCGCTACGAACGTGGACCCTTCGATCAGGTTCCAGGCCGCGCCGTTGGTGATTTGGAGCATCTGCGAGTTTCCGGAGGCGAAGACCCGGGACACCGTGCTGTGGGCCACGCCGGTCAGGAAGACGCCCCCTCCCGGCAGCGTGACCGTCGTCCTCGCGACGGTATGGTAGGAGCCCGACATGGCGATGCCGAAGACCGCGGTGTTCGAGTAGAGGTAGCTGCCTGTGACGGACACCGACGTGACGTTCGAGGCGAAGGACACCAGGATGAGCCCCTGAGTGGTCGCCGTGCTCTCCTCCAGGCGGGTCAAAGTGCCCAGCGACACGGCGGTCCCCGAGGCGTTATGGATGAAGGAGGAGACGGCCGCGTTGCGCGGCCCCACGAACCACAACGCGTGGAGCGCGCCCGAGGCGTTCGTGACGCTGCTGCGCAGGACCACGTTGTCCGACTCCGTGGGGGCGCTCGACCAGACGCCGCGGGTGTTCGAGACGGAGACCGTGCTGGCGTCGATCGTGCCGAAGGCGTTCAGGCCGATGCCCGCGCTCGTCAGGGTCGCGGTCGTCTGGACCAAAACGGACGTGATGAAGACGCTGGGGGAGGAGACCTGGATGCCCCAGGCGAGGGGGAAGGCGGGGGCGATGCGCAGCCCCTCGAGCGAGACGCTCGAGGCCCGCACCTGGACGGCGGCCGTGGAGTTGGCGGGCGGGGCGATGGTGGGCCAGGAGGGAAGGGCGGGGTCGGCCATGATGCGGAGGCGGAAGCCGTTGGTCGTCTTGCCGGCCACGACGACCTCTTCGGCGTACGTCCCGGTGTCCCGGACGACCACGCACGTCTCGGCCGAGAGCGATGCGGGGACGGCCGCCAGCGCGGCGCCGATGGTCGTGTAGTACTCGGGCCCTACGTTGAAAGTCGACACGCAGCCGAGAGGGGCGGCCAAGTAGGGGGCGGTGGAAGAAGGCGAGGGCGTCGTCCACACCGTCGTTCCCCGCCAGAGGGCTCCGAAGCGGAGGTAGTAGGTGGTTCCCGGGACGAGGCCCGGCAGGGTCACCGAGGCCGCCGCCGCGGCGGCGGTCGCGGTGAGCAGGGTCCCCGAGAGGTCCGAAGCCGTGGAGGCCTTGAGCAGGTAGCCGGCGGCCCCCGACGTCGAATAGGACGCGACGATGAAGGACGCGCCCACCGTGACCGACGCGGCGGGGGCCGAACGCAGGAAGTAGCCGCTCGACTCGGAGCTCCACGTGCTGCGGGCCAGGCCGGCGTCCAGGGTCTGCAGGCGGAAGTAGTAGGTGGCGTCAGAGCGGAAGTTGGCGCCCAGCACCCCGCCCAAGTCCACCCGGAAGCGGAGGCCGTTCTTGGCGACGGCATCCCCCGGCCACACCCGGTAGAGCGCCTTCTGCGCGTTGCCGCCCGGGGGGAGGGCGTAGTTCCAGGTGACGACGAAGGAGGAGGGGGAGACGATCCGCAGCGAGTCGCCCGAGAGCGCCATCGGGGCCGAAGCGACGACGAGCGAGTAGGAAAGCCCCGCCGTCGACAGGGCGCCGTCGTAGGCCGCCGCGCTCCAGGTCACGGTCAGCGCCGCCGAGGAGGGGAAGTCGCCGAAGGAGGTCGCGACGCCGCCGGGAGCCGAGGGAGCCACATTGAGCGTGTCGGCGACGTTTTTCATAAGCACGGCGTTGGCGGTCAGGGCCTTGCCTAAGAGGACGTCGAGGTCGCCGTCGGCGTCGAAGTCGCCCCAGGCAGCCGAGTTCGAGTTGGCCTTGGACCCGGTGAGGTTCAACCGGGTGAAGACCCCGTTGCCGTCGTTGCGCGCGAGGAAGTCGTCGCCCGTCACCTCGCCGAACAGGGCGTCCGGGTCGCCGTCGCCGTCGTAGTCGCCCCAGGAGGCGTCGTAGGCCGCCGTCGAACTCATCAGGGGCAGCGTGGAGAAGGCGCCGGCGCCGTTCGAGCGGTAGACGACCATATAACCGCCGCCGTTGTTGACCAGGACGGGGTCGAGGTCGCCGTCGAGGTCGAAGTCGGCCAAGGCGACGCGCAGGCCGTTGTTGACCGTCCCGCCGGGGGCCACGGCGGTGAAGCCGGCGTCGCCGTCGTTGCGCAGGACCGAGGCGCTGTTGCTCAGGGCCACGAAGAGGTCCAAGTCCCCGTCGGAGTCGTAATCGATGAACTTGAGGTCCCGGTTGTTGCCGGAGGTGCCGGCCAACGTCGTCTGGGTGAAGGACAGCCCGCCGTCGTTGCGCAAGAGGACCACGCTCTGGGTGACGTCGTTGGCGACGGCGGCGTCCTGGTCGCCGTCGCCGTCGTAGTCGCCGCAGGCGACGCCCTTGGTGTTCCCCGCGGTGCCGGTCAACGTGAATTTCGTGAAGGCGAGC
>SCTT01000126.1 GCA_004322435.1 bacterium | reverse complement strand
GGTCCGCCGCGCGCAAGCGCGCCCAAGCCCCGACGGGGTCCCGGCCCGCCAAGGTCTCGATGACGCCGGACCACGGCGAGCCTGGGCAGGTCTCGGCCAAGAGCTTCGCCAAGGCCAGTGCCGGCGAACGCCGTCCGAGGCGCCAGGCGGCCTCGGCCGCGCCGGCCAGGGCCTCGGCGTCGCCCGGGTCGCCCTTCAGGGCCTCGGCGAAGGAACGTTCCGCCGCGCGCGCGTCGCCCGAGGCGAGCCGCGCCAGAGCCAGCCAACCGACCGCCCACGAACGGGGACCCAGCGACCAGTCGCCCGCGCCCTTGAGCGCGGCCTTCAAAGCCTTCTCGGCGCGCTCCGGCCGGCCGCACCAAAGCTCGGCCTGCGCCGCCCACGCCCGCGCCCACGACGCGCCGCCCGAGGCGCGGACGGCGTCGGCGAACGCCGCGAGGCCCGCCTCCGTGCGGCCCGCGCCCAAAAAGGATTCGGCCTGCCAACAACGGAGCTTGGCGCCCCAGGCGCGGGCCCAAAGAGCGTGCGCGGGCCCGAGGCGCCCCGCGCGCGCGAAGGCGGCGCGGCCCTCGTCCCAGCGTCCGGCCGCGTGGGCCGACAGGCCCGCGAGCGCGTGCGCGGCGGCCTCGGTCGGCCGGCGGCGGCGCAGCGCGTCGAACGCGCGCCACTCGGCCGCGGGGTCGCCGGCCGGAAGGCGCCGGCGTTCCTCGTAGCCCAAGCCTCGGCGCCAAGCCTCGGCGGAGTCGTCGGCCAAAGCGGCCGCGGCCGCATCGACCGCCTCTGAATACCGGCCGGCGGCGCGCAGGGCGGCCACCCGGGCCGCGCGTTCAGCTCCGTTCATCGTGCGCCCCCGGCCGCGAGGATGTCCTCGGCGGCGCCCGTCATGAGCCCGCGCCCCAGGCGCGCCAGGCGATGTCCCGGAGCGAGCGCCAGCGCCCGCGCGAAGGCGTCCCGGGCCCGCGGGGCGTCGCCCGAGCGCCGGCGCGCCTCGCCCAGCCAAGCCCAGGCGTCGGCGAAAGAGGGGTCGAGCTCGACGGCGCGCTCAAGCGCGACGGCGGCGGGCGCCGGGCGGTTCGCGGCCAAGAGCGCCTCGCCGCGCCAGCCGTGGAGCCAGGCGGCCCCGGAGGCTCCGCGGGCCGCGCGCTCCAGGCACCGCGCGCCGGACTCCGCGCGCCCGAGCGCGCGCTCGGCTAGGCCCAGCACGGCCCAAGCCCGCGGATAGGCGGCGTCGAGGCGCACGGCCCGCGCGGCCTCCGCCCGGGCGTCCTCGGGGCGCGCGAGCGCGGCCAGCGCCTCCGCCCGCCACGCGCGCGCCCAGCCGTCGTCTTGCGCAAGGGCCAATGAGCGCTCGAGCGCGGCGAGCGCGGCCGCCGGACGGCCGAGGCGCAGGAGGGCTTCGCCCTGCCACGCCCAGGCGCGGGCCGGCCGGCGCGCCGAGCGCGCGGCTTTCGCGAAGTCGGCCGCCGCGGCGCTCCACTGGCGCTTCTCGTGGCGCGCGCCGCGGCCACCGTCGCCGCCCGGCGCCGCCCCCAGGTCGCGGCGGGCCACCTTCCGGAGCACCGCGTCCGCGCCGTCGGCGTCGCCCAGGCGGCGGCGCGCCTCGGCCAGCGCTCGCCAGGCCCAGGGATAGCCGCTCTCGACGGCGAGGAAGCGCTCGAGGTCCTTGAGCGCGGCCCGCGGACGCGCGAGCGCCAGGAGCGCGCCGGCGCGCCAGGCGTAGCCCCAATGATACGCGGGGTCGAGGCGCTCGGCGGCGTCGAACGCGGCCAGGGCCGCGCGCGGACGGCCCGAGGAGCGCAGGGCCTCGCCGCGCCAGGCCCGCGTCCAGCCGCAGGCCGGAGCGAGGCGCTCGGCCGCCGCCAACGCCGTCAGGCCCTGCGGCCGCCGCCCCGAATGGAACTCGGCGCGGCCCAGATAGGCGCGGACCCAGAACGTCCCGGGCTCGAGCGCCGCGGCGGCCCGCAGCTCGGCGAGCCCTTCGGCGTAGCGCCCGAGCGCGGGTAGGCGCAAAGTCTCGCCGCGGACCGCGCGCACCCAGGCCGCGGGCAGGGCCCCGGGGCGCGCGAGCAGGGCGTCGAGCCGCTTGAGCAGCGCGCGCGCGTCGCCGCGCGCGGAGGCCCGGTCGACGGCGAGGTCCAGGCGCCAGGCGGCGTTAGGGTCCGTGAGGACCGCGCGCAGCAAGAGCTCCCGGCCGCGCGCGGCGTCGCCCTTCGCGAACGCCGCCCGCGCCCGGAGCGCGTCGGCCCGCCCGCGGGAGAGGGTCCCCCGGACGAGGGCGCGCAGGCCCTGCGGAGTCGGAGGCTTCACAGAGCCCCCCCGCCCTGGGCCGCCGAGCTCAAAAGCCCCGGAGCCGCGGCGTCGAGCGCGGCGAAGTCGGCGAGACGCCCCGCGTGGTCGCCGGCGTCGCCGCGCGCGACCGCCCGCGACAAGAGCGCCCAGGGCTGAAAGCGGTCCAATGCCAAAGCCAGGTCCAAATCCGCCCGGGCGCCTCGCGCGTCGCCCGCGGCCCGGCGCCCCTCGCCGCGCCAGGCGAGCAGGAAGGCGTGCTCGGCGCGCGGGGGGCGGCCGCCGACGAAGTCCGCGTAAGCCTCGCAGCGGGGGTTGAGGCGCACCGCGGCCTTGAAGTCCTCGAGCCCGTCGCGCGTCAGCCCCAGCGCGCGCTTGGCCTCGGCGCGCGCGGCCAGCGCCCAGGCGTTGCCGGGCTCGGCGGCGAGAGCGGCGTCGAAGGCGCGCCGAGCCTCCTCCGGCTTTCCCGAGCGGCGCAGCACCTCGCCCGTCCAGGCGAGCGCCTTGGGGGAGCCGGGCTCGCGGCGCAGCGCGGCCTCGAGCAGAGACAGCGCCTCCTTGAACCGGCGCCGGTCGGCCTCCGCCTTCGCGGCCACGACCAAGGTCCACGCCCGCCGCGCGGCGCGCGCGC
>SCTT01000125.1 GCA_004322435.1 bacterium | reverse complement strand
GGCGTCGTGACCATCGTCGCGCCGAAGGCGGCCTTCGGGGCCTTCTCGGCGTAGGTGACGACGACCTCGGCGGGGTTCGAGGCGTCGGCCTCGAGCGCCACCTTGTAGCCGGTGCGGTCGCGGAGGCCCAGGAACACGGCGACGACCTTTTCCTGGGTGAAGTCGACGGCCGGGGCGGCCACGCCTTCGCCGGCGTGCTCGCGCCAGAGGACGTCCCAGGCGCCGGGGTTCGTGACGACGACGGCGCGCGGTTCGGCGATGCGGCTCGAGTCGCCGGCCAGGTTCTGCCAGTCCTGCGGGGCGTTCAGCACGCCCGAGGCCTGTGCGGCCGAGGCGAGGAGGGCGAGGATCAGGGGGATTTTCATGGTCTCTCCTTTATAAGGGCGCTTACCAGCGGCCCGAGCCGTTGAGCCAGTTCACTTCGCTGTTGACGATGGTGGAGAAGTACTGGTCCATCTCGCGGTAGGTCGAGTACGAGATCAGGCCGCGGTCGTACTGCTCGCGCAGGGACATCTTGGAGCGGCCTTCGGCGTTCGAGTCGTCGCGGCCCTTGAGGAAGTTGAAGAAAGCCGAGTCGCGCAGGCGCCGCGTGCCGGCGTAGTCCTGCTGGACCGCCTCGCGCCAGGAGCCGTAGTAGCGCTCCATCGCGTAGGCGCCGTCCGTGTACTGGTCCTTCGCGCGGTTCCACCAGTAGCCGTCCCGCGCCTTGCCGGAGCCGGAGAGGTCGGCGAACACGCGCGTCATGTTGCTGTAGGCCATGTAGCCGCGCTCGGCGGAGGCCGGGAAGGACTCGAAGTAAAGGTCCGACATCTCGCGGGCCAGGTAGGCGGCGACGACCTCGGGGGACTGGCGGTCGACCAAGGACTCCGTCAGGTACAGGGTCTTCCGGCCGGCCTCGACCACGAGGCGCGCGTCGTAGTTCGCGCCCGGGCGGTCGTCGACCTCGATGCGGAGGTCCTGGTGGTTCCGGTACACCTGCGCATAGAGGTCCCGGCCGATCTCCGAGCGGTTGAGCAGGGCGATGGCGGCGTTGATGCGCCGGTCCTCCGACCAGTCCGGGGTGCGGATGGCGTTGACGGCCCCGCGGGACTTGAGCCCGTCGAAGAGCGCCGAGGCCGCGGCGGAGGCGGCGGCGGGCCGCTGGGAGGGCTTGGCGTCGGCGATGGAGGCGACGGTCGCGGCCAGCGCGGCCCGGACCGGGGTCTGGGCCGCGACGGCGGTCGGCGCCGCGACGGCGGCCACGGCGGGGAGAGCCACGCGCGGGAGCGTCGGGGTCAGCGTCGGGACGCTCGGCAGCGTCGCCCGCAGCGCCAGCGGGGTCGGGGTCAGCGCGAAGCGGGGGGTCGAGTAGCTGCTCAGCGTCGGGGCGAACAGCATGCCGGGCGGCAGGGGAAGGGCGGATCGGCCGAGCGCGGCGGTGACGACGGGCCCGGCTTGGGCCGGGGCCGAGGCGAGGAGTGCGGCGATAAGGGCCAGTCTCATGAGGCCTCCAGAACGCATCCGACGCCGGGACGATAGCGCGGAGCGGAGGTCCGGCGCGTGGGCCTAAGGGGAAGGGAAGGGGAGTTTTACGGCCTAGCTGCGGCTGGGCCCGAAGGCCTCGGCCAGGGCGGCCGGGGCGGGCTGGTGGGCGGTCGTCGGGAGAAGGAAATGGAAGCGGGCGCCGTCGCCGGGCCGGCTCTCCACCCAGACCTTGCCGCCGTGGAGCTGGATGAGCCCCGCGACGATGGAGAGGCCCAGGCCGAGCCCGCGGACGTGCTCCTGGTGCTTGCCGTCGACCTGATAGAAGCGCTCGAAGACCTTCTCCGCGTCGGCGGAGGGGATGCCGGGGCCCGAGTCGGCCACGCAGAAGACCACGCCCCGGACGTCGGGATGCGCCGAGACGACGACCCGGCCGCCCTTCGGGGTGAACTTGACGGCGTTCGAGAGCAGGTTGTTGAGGATCTGGCGCAGCCGGTTGGCGTCGGCCCACACGGTCATCGGGGAGGTCGAGAAGTCGGTCTCCACGCGGACGTCCTTCTCGGCGGCCTTGAGGCCCCAGGCCTCGGCGGCCTCGAGCGCGGACTGGCGGGCGTCGAGGGCCTCCGGGGCGAGGACCATCTTGCGGCCGGCCAGGCGGGCGGAGTCGAGCAGCTCCTCGATCAAGGCGTGGAGGTGGTTCGCGTTCCGGGTGACGCTCTCGAGGCTCCTCTGGAGCTCCTCCTCGGTCCACTCGGA
>SCTT01000124.1 GCA_004322435.1 bacterium | reverse complement strand
CTTGAGCAGGCGCACCTCGTCGGCGGTCATTCCTTCCGGCACCGGCATCGTGGGCACGCCGTCTCGCTCGGAGCGCAGGCGGCGCAGGGCGATTTTAGGCCCGATGACGGGCAAGAGGCCGGAGGCGCCCAGCATCGCCAGCGGCCAGAGCCCCCCGCGCCCGCGCCAATCCGGAAAGGCCGCCCAGCCGGCGGCGGTGCCCGCGACGAGGCTGGCGGCCAAGAGAGTAAGGAAGGCGAAGAGCAACGGGGACCCGGCGGCGGCCGCGGCCAGACGCAGGTCGGGCGACCAGCCGCGTGAACGGAAGGTCCAGTCCTGGGTCAGCCCGGAGGCCCGTCCCTCGTAGAGCGCGCGCGTGTGCGTACGCGGCTCGCCGCTTCCTGCGTAGTAGCCGGTCCGCAGGCGCCCCATCGCGAAGCCGGGGGTCCACCAGCCCGCGATATGCAGGTCGATGGGGGTCCTGGCGTCCCCGTAGCCCGACGTGAGACGCACCGGGTACCAGGGCTTGGCGGCGGGGAACTCGACTTGCACGGCCAAGGACTTCTCTAGCGTCGGCGCCTGAGCCCAGGAGACGACGAAGGAGCCGCCCGTGCGCAGATGTTCGCCGACGGCCTCGCGCGCCGCGTCGGGAAGCGCGCAGGACTTGGCGGCCAGGTAGTCTTCGAAGGCCTTGAGGGACGGCGCCTCGGCCAGCTCGGAGGCGAGGCCGCCTAGCTCCGTGTGCTTGGAGACGCGGACCGCGTCCGCCGTGCCGACGCCTCCCGGCCCGAAGGAAGGCCCGATCGAGATGGCGTTGAGCATGAGGATGATCCCGAGGACGATGGCGAACTGGCCCCCGCCGGCTCCGGCGAGGCCAAACAGCAGGAAGTAGAACACGGTCATGACCGGATGGAGCGTGAGCTGGGCGTCGGCGCGGACCTCGCGGCCTTCCCAGCGCGGCAGCTTGTCGGCCAGGCTCAGGCGGACCTGGTCCGCTCGGACGGGGAGCGGAAGGAGCCAGGCCAGATGCGGCGTCACCCGTCCAGGGGCGACGGCCACGACGAGGCGCTCCCGGCCGTTCGCGTGCTCGAGCCAGGCTTCCTGGGACTTCTCGAGCACGAGGTCTTTGGCGCTGGGGGCGTCCCACATCATCCCGTCGGCCCGGGCTTGGGCCGGGGCGAATAGAGCCAAGAGAAGCAGGAGAAGGGGCATCGCCTTCCCAAATGTAGACCGAACATCCTTGAAATACAAGCGGGGGGGCTGGCGTATAGGGAGATATCAGCTATGCTTCCTCTTGATGGCTAGGCTCCCCTGGCTCGCCCTGACGGCCCTCCTGGCCGCGGCTCCCGCCGCGGCTCAGGCGTCCTGGTCCGGCGAAGAGACCTGGGACCTGGGCGAAGGCTGGGAGGCCTCCGGCTCCGGCACCGTCGAGGAGGTTGACCCCGATTCCAGGAGCCGCGACCTCTCCTTGGGCCTGACGCGCACCTTCGAAGGCGGCGCGACGACCTCCCTGGGGACCACCCTGTCAGAGGACCCCGCCGCCGAGGTGAGCGTCCTGGGGGCGGAGCTCGGCGCCGAGGCTCCCCTCGGACCGGCGTCCCTCTCCTTGGGCCTCACCGCCAGCGCCCACCGCGCCCAGGTCGTCCAGCCCGAGCGGATCATCCGGCGGCGGCGGCGGACCGTCGTCGAGCCCTCCGTGACCGAGCGCCTGCGCCTGTGGGAGTTCCACCCGAGCGCGACCGTGTCGCTGCCTCTCTTCGAAGGCATGGTGACCCCTTCGTTCTACGCGGGCCGCACCTTCTTCAGCGCGGACCCGGCCTCGGTCTCCGAGAGGATCTGGGAGCTCGAGTCCGCGCCGCGCGCCGAAGAGGTGGCCGGGCACGTCGACGGCCTGCTCTCCGAGGACCGCGAGCTCGCTCTCGACGTGGAGCTGCCCGCGGGCTTGTCGGCCCGCGGCGCCGCGGGTGCCGAGCGCAACGCGGTGGACGGGTCCTGGTCGAGCAGCCGGTCGGTGGAGCTGACGCTGGACTTGGAGCCGCTCGAGCTCTCGGCCGGGTGGAGCCGCGCGCAGTCCTATGGCGAGCGTTCCGACTCTTGGACGGGCGGGCTCACGTGGTCGTTCGGCGGGCCGCCGGACGATGAAGAAGACGAGGAAGACGAGTCGGAGGGCTGACGCCGTCCGGCTGGTCCGCCATCAAGGCGGCGTAAAGTCCCTGTCTTGTTTTTAAAAAATCCATATAAATAAACGTATTTTTTCTTGACTCCTAAATTCGTGTCGGCCTGACCGGCTTCCGCGCATCCTCCCGGTATGCGCGGGGGAGGCCACATGAACGGAGCAGCGATAGGACGGAGCGTCGCCGCGGCGGCGGCCGGACTGATGTTCCTGTCGACGGGGGCCCTGGCCGCCGAGGAGGCCTGCCCCTTCCTCTTCTACCACCCGGCCCGAGAGCGCTACACGGACGCCCCGTCGCCGGAGGTCTGCGACTCGATGCGGTCTTACGTCCCGGCGTTCAACAAGCTGCTGGCGGCCGCTGATTTCTCAGAAGCCGACATCCAGCTCTACGGCAGCATCGACCCGGACGACAACGCCTTCTACTACCTCCGGGCCGTCTATCTGAACACCGGAACCATCGCGGCCCATCCGACGTCCGATGCGGCGATGCTGTACACGCTCGCTCATGAGCTCGGCCACGCGGTGCAGGACCGCGGCGGGGAATTGGCGTGGAAGAAGGACGCCCCGTACGGGAGCGAGGAATGGAAGACGCGCTCCCGGAAGGTCGAGGGGCAGGCGGACCACATCGCGGCGGACCTGCTGGAGAAGGCCGGGCTCGGCGGCGTCAAGACGGCCCTCAAGGGGGTCGAAGAGGGCTACTCCTGTCCGTCCATCGCGGCCGGGGGGAGAGGGGTGGGGACCCATCCCAGCAACGGAGACCGATTCCTCCTCCAGCTCAAGAAGGCGACGTTGACGGGGGCGGGCGCCGCGGCCGTGAAGGACGCCGCGGCGGCCTTCGACGGGGCCGGGCGCAGGGCGCCGTCTTCCGTCCCCGCCCCCGTCCCGGCTGACCGGCCGTCCGGGGCCGTCTTCCGGCCGCGGTTGGGGTTGGACGACTTCGACGCCTACGGCCGCCCGAAAAACCAGGGCCTGCGGACGGCGGCCGTACCGACGCCGGGACCCTCGGCGGCGGGGACGCTCGCCTCCGTCCTGACCGCGGCGCCCTTCGGCGCGCTGCCGGCGCTCCGGCCCGCGAAACCCGCCAAGAGCCCGGGGTTCTGGGGCGGGCTGGCCGACGCCGTCTCCTCGGCGCAGGAGGCGGCGGTGAACGCGGTCTTGGACTTCCTGTGGTTCGACAACCCCGTGGTGGAAGCGCTGGCCGTGAAGTCCTGCGGGATCCCGAAGGAAGCCGGCTTCAACGAGGCCGTGCGTGCCGGAATGCTGCCTTGGGCGGCGTCGAAGGCCGCGGAGGCCGCCGCGGCGGCGAAGGACCTCTACGCGAAGGCGACGGGGGAAAAGGTGGACCTCGCCTTCCGGCCGAAGCGGTTCTAGCGGAGGAGCCCGGCGCCGGTTTTGTACCATCCTCCCATGCCGGACGAGAGACCCCTCATCCTCGTCGTCGAGGACCAGGCCAACCACCGCAAGATCCTGAAGACCTTCCTCGAGGCCCAGGGCTGGGCCGTGGAGCTCGCCAAGGACGGGACGGAAGGCCGAGCCTCCCTGGCCAAGCGCCCCGCCCTCGTCCTCACCGACCTTAAGATGCCCGGCGGCAGCGGGCTCGACGTCCTCAAAGAATCCAAGCGCCAGTCTCCCGGCACCCCCGTCATCCTCATGACCGCCTTCGGCGCCGTCGCCGACGCCGTCGAGGCCATGCGCTCCGGCGCCGCGGACTTCCTCGCGAAGCCTCTCGACTTCGACGAGCTGAAGAGGGCCGCCTCCCAAGCCCTCGCCGCCGGCCGCCTCAACCAGGGCGAGTGGGTGATGGAGCCGGCCGCCGGGGGACGCCCCCTCGTCGGCGCCGGGCCCGCGATGGAGAAGGTCTACGCCCTCATCGCGAAGGCCGGCCCTTCGGACGCCACCGTGCTCATCTTGGGCGAGACCGGCACCGGCAAGGAGCTCGTCGCGGCGGCCCTCCACGCGGCGAGCCCGCGCAGGGACAAGCCCTTCGTGAAGGTCCACTGCGGGGCCGTTCCGGAGGACCTGCTCGAGG
>SCTT01000123.1 GCA_004322435.1 bacterium | reverse complement strand
GCTCTTCCGATCTCCATCGAGGGCGGGCAGAAGGACCCGACCACCTTGGCCTTCGCGGCGCTGTCGGCCTACCGCCGCGGGGAGATGAAGGACGCGGCGCAGTGGGCGAAGGAGTCCCTCGAGAAGGACGGGAAAGGGCCCTGGTCCTCCTTGGCCGACTCGGTCGAGCACCTGACGGAGGACAACGTCGGCAAGCTCAGGCTCACGCGCCCCAAGCCCTCGACTTTGCCCGGCGGCGAGGACCCCACGCCGGGCGCGGTGGGCCCGAAGCTCTTCCCGAAGGGCGTCGCGGTCAGCGAGCCCTTAAAGGGCGTCGGCGGCTTGCTGGCCGACGCGAAGGCGGCCTACGGGGTCCAGGACTTCGCGCAGGTCGAAAAGCTCGCCTCGACGGTCCTCTTCTCCGACGCGAACAACTTCGAGGCCCTGCGCCTGCGGGCCTTGGCCCAGACCCGCGCGGGACGCTACGGGCCCGCCCTCGAGGACGCCGTGCGCGGGCTGGCCTTGAAGCCCGACGCCCCCGACCTGCTGGGGGCCCAAGCCGTGACGGCCGGCCGCAGCGGCGACTTCGCGACCGCCCGCGCCGCGGCGCTGGCGCTGTTGGCCGCCGACCCGCAAAGCGCCGCCGGGCTGCGCCTCTTGGCGTTCGCGAACGCCGGCCTGCGGGACCGCGCGGCGATGACCGCGGCGCTCGAGCGCGCCGCCGCCCTCGACGCGGCCAACGGCGAGCTGCTGCGCCGCGCCCGCTCCCTGCCCGAGGACGGCGACCTGCTGAGCCTCTTCACGGACGGGTACCTTCTCGGGGACCGCACGGCGGCCCCCCTGAAGGACTCTCCCCGGGGCGGCCTCGCGAAAACCCTCCTGGGGGTCGGCGGCGGCGTCCTCGCCGGTCTCGCCCTGGCCCTCGCCGCGCTCGCGGCCCTCAAGCGCCGCCGCGCGGCCGCGGCCGAGGGGGCTCTCGACCTCGCGATGTTCAAGCCCGACGCGATGCGCGCCGCGGCGGTCGCCGGCGACCCGCCGCAGGTCGGGCCGTACAAGGTCCTCGGGAAGCTCGGGACCGGCGGCATGGGCGTCGTCTACAAGGCCGAAGACACGAAGCTCGGGCGGACCGTGGCTTTAAAGCGCCTGCGCCCCGAGATCGCCGGCGAGCCGCGCGAGCACGCTCGCTTCCTTAAGGAGGCGCGCATCGTGTCGGCGCTCGACCATCCGGGCATCGTGCACATCTACTCGGTCCAGGAGGCGCCGGAGGGAGACTACCTGGTCTTCGAGTTCGTCGAGGGGAGCACCCTCGCCGAGCTCGTCGCCGCGCGCGGCCGCCTCCCGCTGGCCGAGGCCCGCTCGCTCATCGCCCAGGCGGCCGACGCGGTGGCGTACGCCCACGCGCAGGGCGTGGTCCATCGGGACTTGAAGCCCTCGAACATCATGGTGGACCGGCGCGGCCGCGTGCGCGTGATGGACTTCGGCGTCGCGCGGGCCGAGAAGGAAGCGCTCTCGCGCCTGACGGGCGCGGAGACCTCCTCGGGCAGCCCGCCCTACATCGCGCCGGAGCAGGCCGAGGGGCGCACCACGCCGGCCTGCGACGTGTATGCGCTGGGCGTCTGCCTCTACGAGCTGCTCTCCGGGCGCACTCCCTTCAGCGGGACGGCCGGGGCCATGCACATGGCCAAGCGCGCGGGGAAGTTCCCGCCGCTGGGCTCGCCCGTGGACGCGGTCATCGCGCGGGCGTTAGACCCGGACCCGGCCCGGCGCTACGCCTCGCCGCGGGAGCTGGCGGCGGCGTTGGGGGTCGTTCCCGCCTGAGCTAGCGGACGCGCTGCAGCGGCGCCGGAAAACCGGCCGGGACGGCCTTCCCCTTCGCCACGATGCCGAGGCCGGCGTTCCGCCAGACGGTCCCGCCGCGGTCCTCGTAGTCCCGCCACCGGGCCTTAAGCTCGGCGCGCGGGAAGTACCCGTAGCCGGCGCTCACCGAGGGGTCCATCACGTAGACGTTCGTGTCGTCCAAACCCACCAAGACGACGTAGTGGCCGTCCTCCCAGTTGTCGGAGTAGTCCTCGGGCGTCGGGTCGTCCTCCGTCCAGGCCTGGATGTCGAGGATGACGGTCTCCCCGCGGGCCAGGTGCCCTTCGAGGTCGGCCTCCGTCATGCCTTCGCGCCAGGAGGATTCGAGGCCGCGCGCGGCGAGGACCTTGGCCATCGAGCGCGGGTCGGTGCCGTCCTTCTCGGTCGTCCCCAGCTCGGGGTAGAGGCCCGACTCCCCGCCGTCGTAGACCCCCCAGTACTGGAGGACGGCCATGACCGCGGCGGCGCCGCAGCTGTAGGAGGTCGCCTGGCGCACGAGAGGGACGGCCAGACGCCCTTCCGGCAGGCGCGGCTCCCGCGCGAGGCCCGCCGCGCGGGCGACGGCCTCGACGGCCGTCCGGCCCACGCGGGCGGCGTAGGAGAAATCCACACGGTCGGCCTTATCCGTCGTCTCGTGATAGTGCGCGCGTTCGAGATTGTGCTCGTAGTTGAGATGCTCGTTGACGAGGACCGTGGGAAAGCCCGCGTGGGAGAAGATCAGTGCGTCGGTGTTATAGAGGTAGCTCTCTGGGTCGAAGCGGGTCCGGAGCATAGCCGAGAGTCCGGGCGAGGCGGCCGCGACGGCCTCCGCGGCCAGGTTGAGCGAATCCTGCCCGTCCCCCGCGCTGACCTGGAAGACCGGGTCGCCCGGGTTGCGGAACCCGATCATGTCCACCACGACCACGCCGCCGAGCCGCCGCTTCTCGGCCAACAGCGTCTTCACCAGCCGCCGCGCGCCGAGGTCGTCGGCCGGGAACTCCTCGCCGGTCAGGTGCACGAGCCAGACGTCGTTTTGGAGCCGCACGCCTTTAAGCGCCTCGGCCGCCTGCAGGAGCAGCGCTGTCGCCAGCGCGTTGTCGTCGGCTCCGGGCACCGAGACGCGCCGCCCCGACATCTTGAACTCGTCTTCGGCGAAGGCCGTGTCGATGTGGTCGACTAAGAGGACGGGCCTCTCGCCGCGGGCGGCGCCGGGAAGGACGGCGACGAGGTTCGACTGGGGGATGCCGCGCCAGGTGAAGCGGTCCCGGCGCGTCTCGACGCCCAAAGCCTTGTAGCGTTCCTCGAGCCAGTCGACGAGGACCTCGAGCTGGTGGTCCGGCTGCGCGCTGTTCTTGCGCTTGAGACGGACCTGGCGGCCGTCGGCGAAGGTCACCGCGCCCGACAGGGCCCGCGTGTCGCGCTCGAGGCGCGCCGCCGCGTCCGCGGGCCAGGGAAATGCCGGCGCGGAGGGCTTAACGACGGGCGCGACGGGTTCCGGCTCCCAGCCGAGCCAGGCCGGCCAGCGCACCTCGCTCCCCCGCACGTGCACGGACATCGTCGAGAACGCCCCGTCGGCGACCGGCGGCTGGGGCAGCGCGTAGCAGGTGCGCGCCCGGGGAGCCCGTGCGTCGGCCGAGCGCTCCGCCAGCGGCCGCCAGGCCGCGGCGACCGCGCCATCGGCGCCGGCCCAAACGCAGTCGCCGTAGGCCGGTTTGGCGTAGAGGCCCTTCTTGTCGGAAAAATCCGTGAAGACCTCGTCCGGCATAGGCTTGCGCGGGAAGACCGGCGCGTCCTCGCCCTGGAGTTCGCCCTCGACCCACCGCCAGGGCGCTCCGCCGTCCGCGCGCCCGCGCAGGACGCCGAGCGAGACGCGGCCGCGCTCGTCGAGCACGGGCCAGGCCTCGAGTTCGGAGGCCCCTAGGGCCTCGGCCGCGGCGCGGGCCTGGGCGTCGAGGGCGCCCCGGCGCGCGGCGGGAAGGCGCGGGGGCTTGGCCGGCAGGCCCAGGGCCAGTTCGAGGGGCGTGCGGCCCAGATAGACCGGCTGGCGCTGCTCGGAGTTCGCCTCCCAGACCTCCCAGGGGCGGGAGACTTCCGGGACGAGCTCGGCCGCGGAAGAGGCCAAGGCGAAGGAAAGGAGGAAGGCCGGAGTCATGGTCGCGTCATGATAAATCATTGGCGGCGCCGCGCCAGCGCGCTTGGGCAAAAGCGTTGCTATCTAATAAGCTCGGCGGATTCCCTCCATGCCCGAACTGATTCCCTACCCCTTTAAACGCCTGGCCCGGCGTCTGGCGCGCGAGCTCGCGGACGGGCAGGGAGTCTACGGACTGCCGCGCTCGGCGTTCTTCCTGGGCGACGCGAGGCACGACCTCTCGGTCCGCCTCCACGGCCGCACGGTCTCCACCCCCCTCGGCCCCGCGGCCGGGCCGCACACCCAG
>SCTT01000122.1 GCA_004322435.1 bacterium | reverse complement strand
TAGCCGCGATGGCGCGGCTCGGGACCCCGGTCTCAGGGTCCGTCTCGTCGAGGCGCCAGCCGCGGAAGTGCCGCTCGCCGAGCGCCGACAGGTAGCGAGGCTCGCCGAGAGCCGCCCCCGCGAGGAAGCCCAGCATCGACAGGAGGCCGCCCCCAGCGAGGAGGGTCTCCCCCCAGGGCCCGAGCGCCGCGCGCGCCGCATCGGCCAACGGGCGTTCCGCGCTCGCCGCCAGGCCGGGATGGACCCCGACCGCGGCCGCCTGGATGAGCGCGTAAAGGACCGCCGCGACCGCCAAAGAGCCCAGCACGGCCTTGGGGACCGAGCGCGCGGCGTCCTCGGCCTCGCCGGCCGGCACCGGGACCACCTCGAAGCCCTGCAGCGCCCACAGAGCGAGGAACACGGCGTAGCCGAACCGGCCCTCGCCGCCGGCGAACGGGACGAAGCGGGAAGGGTCGGCGCGCGGCAAGCAGAGGACCACGAAGGCGAAGAGCGGCAGGAGCTTGGCCACGGTCAGGGCGTCCACCGTCCAGGCCGCGGGCCGGATGCCGCGCCGGTTCACGAACCCCAAGAGGGCCAGCACGGACGCCGCGGTCAGGCGCCCCACCCAGGAGACCCCGAACACGGGATGCAGCCACGCCATGTGCCCGGCCAACAGCGAAGCGACCGCCGCCCAACTGAGGAGAGCCGCCGCCCACGCGAGAGCCCCGACGCCGAAGCCGACCCGTTCGCCGAAGGCTTCCCGCGCGTAAAGGTAAGAGCCGCCGCTGCCCGAATACATCCCGCCCAGCTCCGCGTAGCAGAGGGCGACCGGCGCCAAGAGCAGCGCCGTGACGAGGAAGACGGCCACGGAGGCCGGACCCGTCAGCGCCGCGAGCTGCCCGGGGAAGAGGAAGATGCCGCTGCCCACGATGGCGTTGAGGCCGAGCGCCAGCACGTCGGCGGCCCGCAAACCCTGAGAAGCCTTGACCATCCGGCGGATATCCTATAAACAATCGCATGCGCGCCCGGTCCTTCCCCCTCCTCCTGGCCGCCGCCCTCTCGGCCTGCGGCCCCGCCGCCGTCCGGGTCGCCTATCCCGCCGGGGACTCCCCCGAGGACCTCGCCGCCGCGAAGGCGCTCTCGCAGCTTTACCTGGTCTTCTCCCCGGAAGACGGCGACAACGACCTCGGGACGTTCGCCGCCGCGCTCGACGAGGGCCTGCGGGCCCGGGGCGGGGCCGTCCTCGCCTACCGCGCCGCAGGGCCCGAGGCGGACCCGTTCCTCGCGGAGCTGGCGCCGAGCGCCGTCCTTTCGGCGGACCTGACGCTCGGCCCCCTCGAGCGCTCCGACTTCGAGAAGGAGGTGAAGTCCAAGGACAAGGACGGCGTCGAGACCGTCCGGAAGGACCCCTTCACCCGCCTGACCCGCCGGCTCTCCGTCTCGCTCCGGCTCACGGGGCCCGACGGCTCCGGGCTCGGCTCGCGCACGGTCGCCGCCGAGGAGTCCGAAGAGAAGTCGCGGGCGGAGGCGCCGAAGGTCGGCGAAAGCTCCTGGATGGGGCGCCATGGGGAGAAGCTCATGAAGGAGGCCGCCAAGCGCGCGGCCGCCGCGCTCCCCGCCCCGCGCGCGGTGACGCGCGACCGGGTGCTCTTCGTCGACAAGGAGGACCCCGCCTCCAAGGACGCCTCCGCGAAGGCCCAGGACGGAGCCTGGGAGGACGCCTCGGCCCTCTGGGCGGACCGCCTCGCGGAGGGCCGCGGCGGCTGGCGGGAGGTCTGGAACCTGGGCGTCGCCGCCGAGCAGCGCAAAGCCTACGCCGAGGCGGCCCGGCTCTACCGGAAGGCCGGCGCCGAAGCCTCCTCGGACACGGCGGCCGCCCAGGTCCCCTTCTCCGAAGCCGCGGCCGACGCCTCCCGCGGGGCCGCGCTCTTCGCCCGTTCCGAGTCGGCCGCCGCCTTCTTCGCGCGCCCGACGGCCGTCCTGCCCTACTCCGACGACACCACCTCGGTGGACGGCCCCGCCAACCTGCGCCGGCTCACGGCGGCGGCCCTCCGGCGCGGGGGCTGGGCGGTGGCGGACGTCGAGGCGACGGACCGGCTCCTGCGCCGGCACGGCTACTCACAGGGCGGGCAGCTCAAGCGGGCGGACCCCGCCGACCTCGCCGCCTGGACGGGCGCCGAACGGCTGTTCTTCGGGGACGTCTCGGAGTTCCGGAACGTGATGCTCGGGTTCCTCGGGCGCCGCGAGGTCGTGGGCACCCTGCGCCTGTGGGACGCCGGCCCCGGAGCGGAGGTCTATTCGGTCGAGAAGAGCGCCGTCACCCAGGACGGGACGCTCGACGGGGCCGACGCGACGGGACGGCTGGCCGGACAGCTCGGGAAGGCGCTCTTCGAGGCGTGGAGCGGGAAGCCGCTGGGGGCCGAGTCGGCGCTGTGGGTCGTCCGGGCCCTTCAGGGCCTGCCGCTCAGGCCGCCGACGAAACGCTAGTCAGCTCAGGGCCGCGTTCACGGCCGCGGCCAGCGCGGCGGGCTGCAAAGACCCTTTGAGGAGGAACGCCTTGGCGCCCGCGGCGAGCGCCTCCTCTCGGATGATCTCGTCTCTTTCCCCGCTGACGACCAAAATGGGCAGCCCGGGGGCTTTCTCGCGCAGGCGCGCCAAGGTGGTCAGGCCCAGGCTGTCGTCGACCGTGAGGTCCACCAAGGCCGCCGTCCAGCCTCCGCGCGCGGCGGCCTCGCAGGCCGCCTGCAGCGTCGTGAAACGTTCCACGACGGCCTGGGGACCGAGGCCCGCCCGCACGGCTGCGGCCAGGACCGCCGCGTCGGTGTCGGAGTCCTCGAGGAGGAGCAGCCTCAAGCCCGGGCCTTGCGACGCTCCTTGACGTAGGGTCGGGGGGCCGGCGCCGCGACGGGCGTCCCCAGCGCGGGCTCGTAGTAGTCGAGACCCGAATGGTCGATGACCTCTTCGCCCATCAGGAGGCGCAGGGTGTTCGTCATCTTGAGGTGCTGCACGGACAGGTCGTGCTCGGGCGAGAGGTCCGGGCGTGCCTGGGGGCTCTTGAAATAGAACGACAGCCACTCCTGGATGCCCTTCATGCCCGCGCGCTTGGCGAAGTCGAGGAAGAGCGCCAGGTCCAGCACGAGCGGCGCCGCGAGGATGGAGTCGCGGCAGAGGAAGTTGATCTTGATCTGCATCGGCATGTCGCACCAGCCGGCGATGTCGATGTTGTCCCAGCCTTCCTTGGCGTCGCCGCGGGGCGGGTAGTAGTCGATGCGCACCTTGTGGAAGTAGTCGCCGTAGAGCTCCGGATACCGCTTCGCGTCCAGGCAGGCGTCGAGCACCGACATCTTGGACTTCTCCTTGGTCTTGAAGGACCCGGGGTCGTCTAAGACCTCGCCGTCGCGGTTGCCGAGGATGTTCGTCGAATACCAGCCGTTCAACCCCAGCATGCGCGCCTTGAGCGCCGGCGCGACGACCGTCTTCATCATCGTCTGGCCGGTCTTGAAGTCCTTGCCGGCGATCGGCGAGCCGTTCTTCTCGGCCAGCTCGACGATGGCGGGCACGTCGCCCGAGAGGTTCGGGGCGCCGTTGGCGTAGGGGATGCCCGCGCGCGCGGCGGCGTAGGCGTAGATCATCGAAGGCGGGATCTCGGACGAGCTGGCCTTGAGCCCCTTCTCGAGGGCTTCGACCGACTCGTGGACGGCGGACTGCTCAAGGGAGACCTCGGTCGAGCCGCACCACACCATCACGACGCGGTCGGCGCCCGAGGACTTCTTGAAGACCTCGATGTCCTTCGAGAGCTGGTCGGCCAGGTGCATCTTCGTCGCGCCCTTCTTCCACTGCCGCGGCGTCAGGTTCCGGACGTAGGCCTGGTCGAAGACCGCCGGCATCGGGACCACGGCGTCGAGCTCCTTCTTCACCGGCGCCAGCTGATGCTCGCCGAGGACCCCGGCCTTGAGGGCCGCGTCCCACATCGAGTCCTCGAAGATGTCCCAGCCGCCGAAGGCCAGGTCGGAGAGCCCCGCCAGCGGGACGAAGTCCTTGATCAGCGGGCTGCGGTCCTCGTAGCGCTTGCCGAGGCGGATGGTCTGGAGCTGCGTCAGGGAGCCCAGGGGGCGCGCCAGGCCGCGCTTGGCGAGCTCGACGCCCGCGATGAAGGTGCTCGACACGGCTCCCATGCCGGGGAGCAGGACCCCGAGCTTGCCTTTGGACGGCCCGATAGGACGCTTCGCCATGACGCCTCCGTAGATGACGCGCCATTGTAGCAAGTCCACGTCGGGGGCGGCTATTCGGTCCCGTCGAAGGCGCCGGCCGCGCGGGCCAGCCGGTAGGCCGCCAGGAAGTCGAGCGGCGAGAAGCGCTGGGGAGGCTCCGCGCGGTAGCCCTCCCAGTCGTCGAGCGAATACGGGGAGCGCTGCCAGAGGAAGTCCGCCGGCGGCCGCTGCCAGACCGGAAGCGGCTGGCGCGGGGCCAGCCGCCCCGAGATGGGCCAACGCCCGCGGACCAGGTCGGGGCGCCGCGAGTTGACCACCTCGCGCTTGACCTTGCAGGCGGGATAGTCCCACTCGAGCATCGCGACCCGGGCCCGCGCCAGGTGGTCCCGCCGGCGCGCCAGCCACAGCGCGACCTCGCCGTCCGCGCCGGCTTCGGGGACCCCGGCAC
>SCTT01000121.1 GCA_004322435.1 bacterium | reverse complement strand
CCGGACTTGAAGCTGATGGTCTTCGGCCACACCTGCGACCTGGGCTCGGACGAGTACAACCTCTGGCTCTCCCAGAAGCGCGCCGAGGCGGTCAAGGACTACCTGGTCGAGCTGGGCGTGATGGGCGAGTTCGTCCGCGCGAAGGGCTTCGGCGAGGCCAAGCCGCTCGAGCCCAACGACTCGGAAGAGGCGCGCGCCGGCAACCGCCGCGTCGAGTTCGTCATCGTCAAACGCTGGTGGGACTCCATCTACTGATCCCGGCGCTCCTGGCCCTCCTGGCCGGGTGCGTAGGGACCCCCGATATCGCGATGTCCCCCCTGGCGCGCCGCGTGCCCGAGGAGCGCCCGATGGAGGGTCTGTGCGGCTCCCTCGTCTACGCGCTGACCTGCGTGGCCCCGGCGGGCTACGACCTCCTCGAGGAGACCCCCGGGCCCGGCCTCGTCATGCGCTACACCTCGCGGGCGCCCACCGGGGCCGAACGCTCCCACCTGATCCTGCGCGCCTACCCCCTCGGCGACCGGAAGCTCTCCTGGGTCTTCGAGGAGAACGCCGTCAAACCCTTGCGCGCGGCGCGAGGGGTGACGGACCTCAAAGTCAGGGAAGGCACCCTCGGCGCCCGCCGCGGGCTGGCCCTCGTCGCCCGCCGCGACGGCGAGACGTGGTCCTTCGTGCACCGCCTCTTCGCGTTCCAGCGCGAGGGCGTCGTCTTCGTCGTCGAGCACGCCGTCCCGGCGTCCAAGGCCAAGGCCGAAGGGCCCGTCCTCGAGGCCTTCATCGCCTCGCTGGCCTTCCGCTGATTATTAAGACCGATTTATCCGGTCCGAAAGGCTGGCGCAACAAGCGCCTGCTACAGTGAGGGCATGAGGAACTCGAAGGACAAGCTGCCCACCGCCAGCCTCGCCCGCATCGAGGAGGAGCACCGCCACCTCTCGAAGTGGCTCGCCGACGAGGGCGCCCGGGGCCCCAAGCCCGGCGGCACCTGGGTCGAGTGCCTCACCGAGTTCGCCGCGGAAGCCCGCCGGCACCGCGAGCGCGAAGAGGAGCTGATCCGCCACTTCGGGCTCGAGGGCCTGCGCGAGCATCAGGAGGCGCACCGCGGCGTCGAGGCCGCCATCGAGCGCCTGCTCGTAGAGGCCCGCCGCTTCGGCGACCGCGGCGGCCCGCTGATGGCCTGCGAGCTCGTCGCCTCCTGGCTGGGCCACCACCAGACGGCCTGGGAACAGGTCCGCCCCAAGTCCTCCTAGAAGGGCTCGTAGCGCGGCTTCCACAGCCGCGAGAACCCCAGCGACAGCCCCGTCATCGCCGAATAGCCGCTCGCCGGCGTGACCTTGTGCTGGACGTAGAGGAAGTCGAAGTAGGGCGCCAGCGTGAAGCGCTTGAAGAACGGCACCGAAAGCTTCACCGACGTCTCGAGCTCGAGGCGCAGATCCGAGGGCGTGTCGTGGGGCGTCAAGAAGAAGTAGCGCGTGCCGAGCTCTCCGGAGAGCATCCCCGGCCCGAACGGCGCCGCCAGCAGGGCCCTCAGGCGGGCGCCGTACTGGCTGACCGGCGTCGGCGGCGTGTAGTCGCGCTGCAGGTTGGCCGACAGCGAGACCGTCCGCAGCAGCGTCCCGTTGAAGAGCTCCACGCCGGGCAGCGCGCTGACCTTGTGCTTGCGCCGCGTCCCCGGAAGGCGCTCGATGTCGCCCTCGTATTCCACCCCGAAGGAGGGGCCGACCGAGGTGGCGATCCAGGCGACCGGAAACCGCGCGACGCTGACGGCCAGCGAGCTCCGCGCCTCGAGGCTGTTCTTGGGCGTCGACAGGATCTCGGCCTGGCCGGGCGGCCGCAGGCGGGAGCGCGCGTACTCGAGCTCCAGCGTGTTCGTCCATTTCGCGCGCCCGCTCAGGTACTCGGCGTCGGTCTTCGAGACCCCCCCGACCAAAAGCTCGTCGAAGCCGCGGATGCGGGCGTTCGAGGCGGAGGCCAGCGCCGGGTCGCTGACGACCTTGGTGTTCGAGACGTTCACGTTGACGTCGCGGAAGTTGACCCGCCACAGCCCCGTCTCCCGGGTCGGCTCCCCCGTGAACAGAGCCCGATAGCGCGCGGGCTCCCACTTCTCCCCCTCCGCGGCGCGCAGCGAGGCGACGACGGCGTCCTCGAGGGCGGGCCCCGGCTCGGGCGGCCCCGCCTGGGCGAGCGCCGGGAACTGCTCGCGCTGGGCGAGGACGCGCTCGGTCAGTGCGACGCGGTACGAGGAGCGGCCGTCGATGGGCACTCCGTGGACGGTCTCCCCCTTGCCGACGCCGCCGACCGCCAGGCGCAGGCCGCCCGGCGGGATGTTCGCGTCGGGGTTCTCCGTGCGCCGCGCGTCGGAGAGGAGGCGCGCGAGGGCCGAGCCGGGCAGCTGCACGACCGCGAGGCGGTCCGGGGTCACGAACCAGGAGCGCACCACCCCTTCGGGGAAATCCCCGGTCGTGCGCTCCTCGACCGGCTGCACCGGCAGGAAGGCGGCCTCCGCGCCGCTCGACTCGGCGGTCAACGAGGCCGCGAGGCGCCAGAAGTCCAGGTCCCGGAGCCCCGCCGCGCCGCGGCCGTCTACGCGCAAACGGCGGGCCGCCGGCAGGAGCGGCGGCGCCGGCGACGCCGCCGCGGCCTCGACGCCGTAAGCCTCGTAGTGGAACGGGGCGTAGCCCGGCAGGTCCGGCACGGACTCGTCGAGCGCGAGGCGCTCCTCGCGGACCCCCAGGCCGTAGCGCCCTTCGCCGATGTCGTCGTGGCGCAGCGTCAGGTGCGTGACCACGGTCGGGGCGTCCGCGGTCACGAGCAGGGCCGCGTCCTCGGGGCCGCGCTCGGGGTCGTCGGCCGCCAAGGTCTCGAGCTCGGCGTCCGGGTCGGAGGGCAGGGAGTCCCCGACGATGACGTCGATGCCGGGGACCCGCGAGCGCAGGCGGGCGTTCGCGGACGGGGTGAGGTTCGAGAGGGCGACCACCACGTCGGACTCGGGGCGCAGGGCCGCGGCGGCGTCCCGCGCGGCGCCGAGCGGGTCGGTGAGCTCATAGAGCGTCGCGTTATGGCCCGAGAGCATCCGCCCGTTGGCCTCGGCGCTCAGCCCGAACACCCCCACCCGGAGCCCCCCGGCCTCGAAGACGGCCCGGCCCGGCAGGCCGCGCGCCCCGTCGGCGGCCTTGAGGTTCGCGGCCAGATAGAGCGTCGAGTCCCCTCCCTGCCCGGCCAGGATCTCGTCGAGGCGGGCCCACTCGGAGGCGCCCGGGACGACGGCCCGCACCCCCAGGCGCGTCAGCGCGGCGCCCGCCGCGGGGCCGGAGGAGGCGCGGCGGCCGAAGGCGTCCCCGCGGCTGAGTATCAGGACGTCGCTGCCCCAGCGCTCGCGCAGGCGCTCCGCCACCGCCGCGACGCGCCCGAGGCCGCCGCGCGTCTTATGCAGGAAGACCGCCTTCTGCCCCGACTCGAGCCGATACACGAGCGCCAGGCATTCGGACCAGGACGCCGCGCGCGGCACGGCCGAGTCCGCCAAGGTGAGGGTGAGGCCGCGGGCGTCCGTGCCGGAAGCGGCGAGCGCCCCGCGCCGCCGGTTGAGCCGCGGCGGCCGGCGGTCGGCGTAAGCCTGCGGGCGGCGCGCGTACGCTTCGAAGCGCTCGAGCAGGTCCGGATCGGGGGGCAAGAGCAGGAAGAAGCCGCCGGCCGTCTCGAGCGCCGCCGCGGGGGCCGTCTCGGCCGGCCCGGCCTCGAAGGCGTACTGCTCCCCGTTCGACGCGGCGGGGATGTTCTCCGCCCCCGACACCGCCGCGCCGGAGGAGCGCAGGAAGGCCTCCCAGGCCTCCACCAAGGGGTCGGAGACGGAGTGTTCGGCGCGTCCAGATCGGAAGAGC
>SCTT01000120.1 GCA_004322435.1 bacterium | reverse complement strand
CTCTGGCGAGCCGACGGTCCACCCGAGCTTGGGCCTCAGCTACACCTGGGAGAACATGGTCGTCCTGCGCGCCGGCTACGACAAAGGGATTTCCGGCGGATTCGGCCTGCGCACCGGCGACGGCAAGTTCGTCCTCGACTACGCGCTGGAGAACAAGCTGCTCACCAAGAACCACCGCTTCACGCTCGCCTACCGCTTCAAGGCGCCGGAGGCGCGCCCCGCCCGCGTCCATGCCGAGGTGGACGACGACTACGCCAAGGCCCTGGCCCGGGCGCAGGCCCTCTCGGAGGAGCACTTCCTTAAGGGGAAGGCGCACTTCAAGGACCTCCAGTATGGCGACGCGCTCGAGCCGCTGCGCCTGGCCTCGGTCCTCGACCCCGACCACGAGGCCAAGCGTGAGCTCTATCACCGCGCCCTCGAGGTGGCGCGCCGCGAGAAGCTGCGACAGCTCGCGGTGGAGATGGACGCCGGCATGGCGCCCGGCTCCGAGTCCCGCGGCTTCGCCGCCCTTGCGCGGATGCTGACCCTGCGGCCCACCGACCGCGACGAGCTCCTGGAGCGGTTGCGCCGCCTCTCGGCCCGGATGCCGGAGACCGACCTCGACGCGGCCTCGGGCGTCCTCTTGGAGGAGGAGCGCCCGGCGGTCCTCGACCTCGCCTCGCGCGGGCTGGTCTCAGAGGCCCTGCGGCTCATCGGCAGCCTGGAGCCCTGCGTCTCCAGCCGGACCGCTCCCAGGCTGGCCGAGCTGCGCCGCCAAGTCGAAGAGGATGGGGCGGCGCTCAGGGCGCGCCTGGAGCGGCCAGCGGCGGTCGGAAGAGCCTACCGGGCCCTGGTGGCGCTTGGGCGCGCCTTCCCGGAGGACCAACAGTTCGCGCGACGCGCCGAGGCGGCCCGAGCGGCGGCCGCGCAGGTGGCGCTCACCCTCAAGGAGCGCCTCTACCTGCGCCGGCTCTACTTCCTGGCCGCCGTGCGGTACGCCAGCCGAGACGCGGACGGCGCGCGCGACCTCCTCGAGGAGATCCTGCGCCGTGACCCGGCGCACCGCGACGCCACGGCTTTGGAAGACGTGATGGTCCGCGCCGGCGCAGACGAGGACCGAGTCCGTTAAGGAGGAACACATGAGGAACAAGCTGGGCTTGATGCTGGCAGGGTACACCGTGGCGGCCATGAGCGCCCCGGCCTGGGCGGCGTACGGCAACGAGGGGGCGCTGGGCAGCTTCCTCGACCAGTCCGCCAACTGGCTGGTCACGGTGCTGGGTCCGGGCATCTTCGTCATCGGGGTCATCATGGTGGGCATCAGCCTGGCCATGGGCGACCAGGACGCCATGCGCAAGGGCGGCTACGTGGTGGGCGGCGGGGCCCTCATCTTCCTGTCGCAGGCCGTGGTGGCCCTGCTCAAGCGCATGGCGGGCGGCTTCTAGTCGTGCGGAGCGCCGGGGGACTGACCCACGTCGGGCCGCTGGCGAAGGCGTACATGGCGGAGCTCGAGAGGAGGAGGAACGGCATGGTGGACGGAAAGGAAGCGGCGGCGGGCGAAGAGCGGGAACCGGGACGGCAGGGCGGGCGGCTGCCGGAACTCAACGAGGCCCGCGTCATCGGGCGGATCGTCAACCCGCCCAAGACCAAGGAGGGCTCCGGCGCGCGGGGGGACTACAAGATGGCCCGCTTCGTGCTGGCGCTCAACCGGGCCTACAAGGACTCCTTGGGGAAGTGGGTCCGCGAGACGGACTTCATCCCGGTGGTGGCCTGGGGCGCCGTGGCGGAGGCGGCGAGCAAGGCGGGCAAGGGCTCCGCCCTGCGGGTCGAGGGCCGCATCAAGACCTGGCAGGTGGAGGGCAAGCAGTACCGCTGGGAGCTCAAGGCGGACCTGCTGGAGGTCCTGGACCTCCGCGCCGCGACGGCCAAGACGGAGGCGCAGGGGGAGCTGCTGCCGAACTGACGGGAACCCCCGGCGGCCCGGCTTGGCCGGGCCGCCGGGACCCCTTTGAACCTATGGAGACAGCGCGCGTG
>SCTT01000014.1 GCA_004322435.1 bacterium | reverse complement strand
GCGTAGCTACGCCCGCAGCACTGAAATTGTGGGTCACGGTTTTCATGCGATTACGGCATGAAATTGCCTGCCGGCCGGCGCAAATATCAACCAATTAATTTTGTCAGTCCCCCCCGGGGCTAGTTCGTCTACCCGGGCACGCTGACCGTCGCCACCGCGTGGCACGCGATGGCTTCGCCCCGCCCCACCGCGTCGAGCCCTTCGTTCGACTTGGCCTTGAGGTTCACCCGCGCGCGCGGCAGCCCGAAGACGGCAGCCAGAGACGCCGACATCGCCTCATAGTGCGGCTTGAGCTTGGGCTCCTCGGCAATCAACGTCACGTCCAAATGCAGCAAAGCCGCCCCGCGCGCCGCCACCTTCTCCAAGACGTGCGAGACGATCAGTTTTGAGTCCAGGTCCTTGAACCGCGCGTCGGAGGGCGGGAAGGCGATGCCGATCTCCCCCTCCCCCATCGCGCCGAGCACCGCGTCGCAGGCGGCGTGCAAGACCGCGTCGCCGTCGGAGTGGCCCAGCAGGCCTTTCGAGTGGGGGATCTTGACCCCGGAGAGCATCAAAGGCCGCCCCGCGACCAAGCGGTGGATGTCGTAGCCGAAGCCGGTCCGCGGAGCGCCGGCGCCGAGCAGAGCAGAAGCGGTCACGAGGTCCTCCGGAGTGGTGATCTTGAAGTTGGAATAGGACGCCTCGACGAGCGTCACCGGATGCCCGGCCCTTTCGACGAGCTGGGACTCGTCCGTCGCACCCGCTTCCCCGGCGAACCGTTCCAGCGCGTCCGCCAAAATGGCGCGCCGGTACGTCTGCGGAGTCTGCGCCTGCCAGAAGGAAGAACGGTCGGGCGTCTCGGCCACCACACGTCCCGCTCCGGCTCTCTTGAGGGTGTCTTTCGCCGGCACCGCCGCCACCGCGGCCCCGGAACGCAGCGCCTCGGCCACCGTAGCGCGGATGACCTCCGGCGTCACCAGCGGCCGCGCCCCGTCGTGGACGGCCACGACGTCGACGTCGGGGGGCAGGGCCTTGAAGCCGTTCTGCACCGAGCCCATCCGCGTCTCGCCGCCGACAACGACGACGACGCGGTCAGAAGCCAGACGCGGCCCATGCTCCGCCACGTTCTCCGCGCTCATCACCAACGCCACGCGGGAAACCTCCGGGCAGTCGAGGAACGCCTTGAGCGCCCATTCACAGACGGGCCGCCCGGCCAGCGGAAGGAACTGCTTAGGACGCCCCATCCGCGTGCCGGAGCCGGCCGCGACGATGACGGCGCCGACCTTCGTCACCGTTCCGCGCGGAACTTGGCGAAGATCATGCGGCCGGCGGAGGTCTGGAGGATGGAGCTGACGATGCCGTCGACGCGTTTGCCGATGTGCCGCTTGCCCTCCTCCATCACGACCATCGTGCCGTCGTCCAAGTAGCCGACGCCCTGGTCGCGCTCCTTGCCCTCTTTCATGAGGAACACGGACATCGCCTCGCCCGGGAGCACGACGGGCTTGAGGACGGTGGTGAGGTCGTTGACGTTCAAGCAGGCGACGCCCTCGACGGTGGCGACCTTGTTCAAGTTAAAGTCGGTGGTGATGACCTTGGCGCCGAGCTCCTTGGCGAGGCGCACGATCTTCGCGTCCACCTCGGCCACGTCGGGGATGTCCCGGTCGTGGATCTTGATGCGCACGTCGGGGTTCTCCTGCAGGCGCGCCAGCATGTCGAGGCCGCGGCGGCCGCGGGCGCGCTTTAAGGCGTCCGGGGAGTCGGCCATGTGGTGCAGCTCGTTCATCACGAAGCGCGGGACCACCAGCGGGCCCGAGAGGAAGCGCACCTCGCAGATCTCGACGATGCGGCCGTCGATGATGGCGGAGGTGTCGACCACCTTGAGGTCCTGGCCGCGCTTGCGGGAGGAGGCGAGGATGTCCTTGTCGAGGGAATCGAGCTCCGGGAACTTCCGGATGCTGACGATCATCCCGAGCGCGGCGATGGCGAAGTAGCGCAGCGTCGAGAACTTGGCCCACAGCTCGAAGAGCCGCTCGTCGCCCATGTTGAAGACCACGAGGTCCAACAGGCGCATCAGGATGATGGACGCGCAGGCGCCGAGCATCCCGAACACCGTCGTCAGGAGGCTCACGCTCTCGAGGACGATCTCGACGACGACGAGCGAGATGCCCGCGGCGACGCCCACGGCCAGGCCCGTCTTATCGCGACTGATCGACATGTAGCTTAAGAGCGGGCACGCCGCCAGGATGGCGGCCCGATATATCCACGGGGTCATGAATCCTCCCTTGCGGGGGTCGAATGAATGAAAGCGGACGCGGCGGCGGCGGCCAGGTCGGCGGCGGCTTTGACCGTCAGGCCGGGGCGGCCCGCCCCGTCGAGGGAGCGCTCGGGCACCAGCGCGGTCTTAAAGCCCGCCCGAGCGGCCTCCTTCAGGCGGTCGCCGAGGCGGCCGACGCGGCCGAGGCGGCCCAAGAGGCCCACCTCGCCCACGAACACCCAGTCGGCCGGCAGGGCCTCCTCGCGGGCCGAGCTGACCACGGCCAGGCACACGGCCAGGTCCAGGGCCGGGTCGCGCAGGCGCAGGCCGCCGGCGACGCTCACGTAGACGTCGCGCGTCTCGAGGCGCACGTGCAGGTGCTTCTCGAGGGCGGCCAACAGGACCAGGACGCGGTTTAAGTCCAAACCCGTGGCCATGCGGCGGGGCAGGGGATAGCGGGTGGGGGTCACGAGGGCCTGGACCTCGGCCAGGATGGGCCGGCTGCCCTCGAGGGCGACCGACACCGCGCGGCCGGGGGTGACGGCCCCGGGGTCTTCGATGAAGAACGAGGACGCGTCGGAGACCCCGGAGAGCCCGCGCTCGTCCATCTGGAACAGGCCCAGCTCGTGGGCGGGGCCGAAGCGGTTCTTGTCGGCCCTGAGGATCCGGAGGACCCCGGAGCGCTCCGTGTCGAACTGGAGGACCGTGTCCACGAGATGCTCGAGGACCTTGGGGCCGGCGACGCCGCCGTCCTTGGTGACGTGGCCCAAGAGGAACAGGACCGCGCCGCGGCGCTTGGCGGCGCGCAGGAGCTCCGCGGCGCACTCGCGGACCTGGCCGACGGTCCCGGGGCCTCCCGAAAGCTCGGGATGGTAGACGGTCTGGATGGAGTCGAGGACGATGACGGAGGGCGCGTGCTCCTCGATGGCGGCCACGACCTTGGCGAGGTCGGTCTCGGCCATCAGCAGGATGGACTTGCCGTCGACGCCCAGGCGTTTGGCCCGTCCCGACACCTGGGACGGGGACTCCTCGCCGGTCACGTAGAGGACCTTGCCCTGGGCGGACAGGCGCTGGGCCACCTGCAGCATCAGGGTGGACTTTCCGATGCCCGGGGGCCCGGCCAAAAGCAGCACCTGGCCGGCGACGAGGCCGCCGCCCAGCAGGCGGTCGAACTCCGGCAGGCCCACCGGCGTACGGCGCTCCTCGGCGCCCGAGACGTCGGCGAGCGCCACCGCGGGGGCGCTGAAGTCGGTCAAGGGCTTGGGCGCCCGCCCGCCGGCGCCCGCCGCGGCCGCCGAGCGGACCTCGACGGCCTCCTCGACCAAGGTGTTCCACGCGCCGCAGGAGGGGCACTGGCCCGCCCACTTGGGCGCCTCGTGGCCGCACTCCTGGCATCGGAAGACCGCCTTGAGCCTAGCCAAGCTTGCCTTCGGGCCCGTAGGGCTTGAAGTGGATGACCAACAGCGGCAGCAAGGTCATCGCCATGAGGAGCGCCACCGCCAGCGCGAACGCGGTCAGCGTGCCGAACAGGATGGTCGGCTTGAAGTTGGAGAGCGCCAGGATGCAGAACCCCGTGGCGTTCGTCAGCGTCGCGTAGAGCATCGCGTGGCCGACCGAGCCGTGGCAGCGGTACATCGTCGCGCGGTAGTCCCGGTCCTTATGGAACTCCTCCTCGAAGCGGTGCAGGTAGTGCATCGTGTTGTCGACCGCGATGCCGACGACGATGGCGACGATGGTGATGGTCATGACGTCGAGCGGGATGCCGGCCAGCCCCATCACGCC
>SCTT01000119.1 GCA_004322435.1 bacterium | reverse complement strand
GCCCAGGTTCAGCATCTTCTCCTGGCTGCGCTTGAGTTTCGAGATCCGGAAGAGGTCTCCGGGCTTGAGCGTGATCTCGCGGGTGAACACCCAGGCCTTGGTCGTCTTGTAGCCCTCGACGTCCACGTGGTCCACGTAGACCGGCTGGCCTTCCGAGATGTCGAAGCGCACGTCCATCAGGCCCGTGCCCGCGTTGAAGGTCTTCTCGGGGACGATGCCGGCCCGCAGGCGGCCCTTCTCGGCGTAGAGCTGCTGGATGCCGAACATCGACAGGTCGAACTTCTCCTGGCTGAAGAGCTTGCCCTTGCGGTATTCGAGGGCCTTGGCCAGGTCGCTTGAGACGTAGAGCGTGTGGCCGGTGAAGGTCGTGTCGCCGTAGCGGTACTGCGGGCCCTCGATGAGCTGGATGGTCAGCGTCGCCTCGGTGGCGGCCTCGTTGAACGTGACCGAGGAGCCCAGCACCTGCATGTCGAGGAACCCCTTGTCCTTGTAGACCTTCTCGACCTTCTTGAGGTCCTCGGGCAGGTCCGGCTCGGAGAGGGGGGTGGCGAAGAGCCAGCCCGGCTTGTTCTTCAAGTCCTTGAGGAGCTTCTTGGGCTTGACCTTCCCGGCGCCCACGAAGCGGACCGCCGCGAGCTTGGAGCGGGGGCCCTCGGTCACCGTGAACGTGAGGTCGGCCTTGTTGGCGGCCGTGTCGATGACGACCGCCGGCTCCACCGTGGCCCGCAGATACCCTTTCTTGCGGTAGGCGTCGAGGACCTTGTCGGCGTCGTCGCGGAGCTTGACGCGGTCGAAGGGGTCGTCCTTCTTGAGCGTCATCGCGTCGATGAGGCGCCCCTTCGTGAGCTCCTTGCGCCCGACGAACTCGACCTTGCCCACCAACGGCTTTTCTTCGATGAGGAACGTCAGCCGCACCTGCCAGGGCGAGGCGGAGGCCGAGGCGAAGTGCCCGGGGACGGGGCGCTCGGGCAGGGGCGTGACGTCGGCCGCCACGCGCTCGAAGCCGCCCAGGCCGATGACGGCCTGGATGTCCCGGTCGAGGTCGGCGCGTTCGTAGAGGTCGCCTTTGCGCCCCTTGATCTGGGCCCGGATGGTCCCGCGCTTGACGTGGCGGTTGCCGGAGACCTCGAGTTCGCCGAGGACCCAGGGCGGCGGGGGGGCCGCGTGGGGGTCGGCGGGAGCGCTCGAAGGCCGGACCCCGTAGGAGGCCTGGGGGACGCCCTCGGTCAGGTCGAAGTCCACGCGGACCGCGGACGTGGACAGGTCCACGACCCGGATGGACGCGCCGGTGAAGAGGCCCGAGCCCAACAGGGCCGTGATGTCGGCCGCCTGGGCGGCGGCGGGGTACGGGGCCCAGAGCTTGGCCGAGACGATGCCGCGGGCCCGGTCTTCGGAGACGGTCTTCAAGCCATAGAACTGGATTTGGGCCACGACCGGGCCCGGCGCCGGTTCCTGGGCGCGGGCTAAAACAGAAAATGACGCTAAAATAAGCGGAATTCCTAGAATTCGGAACGAGAAGGGCACTGCCTGGAGTATAGGAAATTGCGGGGCGGGTGGGCAACGCGCCCCGTTCGCGCGCCCGCGCGTATAGGAAAGGGGGCCCTAGGTCGCGGTGCCGTGGAAGGCGGCGGGGTAGGAGACGGTCCCCGAGCATTTGCCGAGGCGGGAGCCGTGCAGGTCGAAGACGCTGTACTGGTCGTCCGGGACCGGCCAGTCGGGCTTGAATCCCAGCGGCACGGCCGGCTGGAAGCCGATGCGCGCGAAGTACTGCGGCAGGCCGGCGGCGAAGACGAGCTGGATGCCGATGCCCCGGCAGCGCTCGAGGCCGTGGCGCACCAGGCGTTCGGCGACGCCCAGCTTCCGGCGCTCCGGGCGGACGGCCATGACCGCCAGCGCGGCCGCCGGGACCACCGCGGTCCCGACCATGGTCACCCGGGCGTAGAGCGCGTAGCCCAGGAGCTCGGGGCCGTTGGCCGCGACGACGGAGAGCTTCGGGTTGAACTCGGCGGAGAGGCGCAGGGTCTGGACGAGGCGGGCTTCGGCCTCGCGGCCGTAGGCGGCGCGGACGATGTCTTCGGAGGCCGCGCGCTCTTCGGGGGCCTCGCCCCGGATGATGATCTCCACGCGCCGATTATACGAATAAACTCCTGCGGCGGAGCCAGAGGAGGGCGGCCAGGAACAGGGGGGAGCCGACGGCGGAGGCCCACAGGAACCAGGGGAGGCGGCCGGCGGCGGCCAGGGCCACGAGGAGGTACACGAAGTCGCGCTGGGCGAGGGTGTCCTCGAGGGAGGCCACGCGCCGTTCCGCGGCGGCGGCGTCCGGCGCGACCTCCGCGACGCCCGTGAAAAAGGGTCCGGCGGCCTTGCGCGCGGCGGCCTTCTTCTTGGAATGGAGGTAGGCCAGGGCCGCCGAGGCCGAGGCGCTGGCGGCGGCGAGCAGGCCCAGGCCGGCGGGCCACAGGACGCCTTGGGCGCGCGCGACCCCGGCCCCCAGGCACAGAAACAGGGCCGCGTGCACGAGGTTGTCGCCCCAGAAGTCGAGCACCCCGCCGAGCGGGCTCTCTTGGAAGCGCAGGCGCGCGAGCTCCCCGTCGCAGCCGTCCAAAGTGGAGTGGAGCCAGACGAGCAGGGCCCCGGCCAGGCCCGGGCCGTAGGCGCCGGCGGCGAGCAGGGCCGCGCCGGCCAGGCCCACGGCCGTGCTGGCGACGGTCATCTGGTTGGGGGTGACCGGGGTGTCCAGCAGGAGGCGGGTCACCGCCAGCGAGATGCGGCGGTCGAAGTGCTTGGCCATGAAGCCGTCGGTGCCTTTGACCGCCTCGCGCATCAGCCAGGAATCGACCGGGCCTCCCCTGAGCGGGGCCGAAAGCGGCACGCTGGCGCCCGGAGGCAGGGGGCGCTCCGCCGCGGCGCCCGAGCCGACGACGGCGAGCACCGTCTCGCCGGCCTCGTCGCGCCACCGCGCGGGGCCTCCCGCCGCGGCCTCTTTGAGGGCGGCCAGGCGCACCAGATGTCGGCCCGAGACCTCGAGGCGGGGCTCCCCGTCGGGGCCGGCGCCCCAGGAGACGTCGAGGCCCTCCGGAAGGCGCAGGTCCTCGTCCGGGCGCGGCGCCGAGACCCAGGCGCGCTCGAAGCCGGCGCGGCGCAGCAAAAAAAGCTGGCGCTCGAGGACCTTGAGCCCGCCGACGCGCTCGGACACGAGCGCCGGGTCCTTGAGCCAGGCCGCCTTCATCCGCGCCTCTTGCGGGCCGGGGACGGAGCCGCGCCGTAGCACAGCGACACGACCTTCATCGCGTCCAAGGCCTCCTCGAGGGCCGCCGCCCGGGCTTCCGGGCGCGCGACGGCGTCGGCGAAGTCCGGGAGCAGGTCCCGGAACCACTCGGGATGCGCCGAGCCGGCCGAGAGGGCCTCGCGGAAGACGTGGGACGTCCGCTCTTCGCCGCGGCGCAGGATCAGGCGGTCGTCGAGCATCTCCACGGAGCCCTCGGGGCCTCGGAACAGGCCCCAGTGCCCTCGGGCCGGCGCGCGCCAGCTCAGGCGCACCGAGGCGGGGACGCCGCCGAAGTCGGCCAGGACCGACGCCTCCTCTTCGGCGCGCGCGGCGGGGGAGAGCACGGCGTGCGCGCCGGTCGGGCGCTTGCCCAAGAGCCAGGAGAGCAGGTAGAACGCGTGCCAGCCGTGGTCCATCACGACGCCGCCGCCGGCCCGCGCGGGGTCCAAGCGCCAGCCGCCGCCGGCGTCGGCGGCGGGTTGGGTGCGCAGCACATGCCAGTGGGCCTCATGGACGGGGCCGGACGCGCCGGCGTCCAGGAGCTCCTTGAGACGGACGACGAGCGGGGCCTTCTTCCAGTTATGGACGCACACGAGCGCCCGGCCGGCCTTGCGCGCGGCGGCGGCCAGCGCGTCCAGGTCCGAAGGGGAGGTCGCCAGCGGCTTCTCGCACAGGACGTGGAGCCCCGCGCCCAGCGCCTCGAGGGCCAGCGGCGCGTGGAGCCAGGGCGGCGCGGCAACGTCGACGAAGTCGAGGCCGCGCTCGCGCGCGAGCAGCTCGGTCAGGGTCGGGTAGACGCGCGCGCCCGGCAAGGCCGCGGCCGCGGCCTGGCGCCGCGCGGGGTCGGCCTCGACGACGGCCTGAAGCGAGAACCCCGGCGAGCCGCGGAAGGCGGGCAGATGGGCGGCCTCGGCGACCTTGCCGAAGCCGACGAGGACCCCTTTGAGGGGCGTGCCGGTCACGCCCGCGCGGCCAGCCAGGCGAAGCAGGCCTCGAGGCGGTCGAGCGCCTCGTCGGCCTGCGCGGCGGTGATGTTCAAGGGGGGGTTCACCCGGATGACCGGCGAGTAGGCCATCGTGAGGAGGCCGCGCCGCAGGCCTTCCTCGAAGAGGCCGCGGCAGAGGTCCCGGGCGAGCGGCTCCTTGCTCCTGCGGTCCGCCACGAGCTCGACGCCGATCATGAGCCCGCGCCCGCGCACGTCGCCGATGAAGGCGAAGCGCTCCTTCATGGCTTGGAGGCGGCTCAGCATCCGCGCGCCGA
>SCTT01000013.1 GCA_004322435.1 bacterium | reverse complement strand
GGCGGCGCCCCCCCCTTCCTCCCCGCCGAAGGCGCCCGCGAAGGCCGCGTCGGGCAAGGCCCTCTTCGACGAGCGCGCCGCGGCGTGGAAGACGGTCTACGGGCGCCGCGTGGCCGAGCTCAACGCGATGGCCAAGGCGCTGGAAGGCCAGCCGGCGATCGTCGAGGGCCTGCGCAAGGATTGGAACGGCGACGTCGAGCGGCAGGCGACCCAGCTGGCCCTGGCCCAGACCCTCGTGGACAACCAGAACGACGCGTTCAAGGACGGGGTCATCGACATCGCCCGGCGCGACCTGCACATCAAGAGGCTCGCCCGCGCGGCCACCGAACGGCTGCTGCTGCTTTGGGGCAACACCGTCCCCGCGCGGTGGAATTTCCGCCTCGAGGGCGTCGCCAAGGTCATGAAGGTCCCCGGTTATCCCTTCCCGGTGTATCCGTCGCAGAAGGAGTACGACGCCTTCTCGACGAAGGACTTCGTGCCCGTCTACGAGAAGGCCGAGAAGCGGATGAAGACGGTCGGCCTCGACGAGCCCGCGGGGCCGCGCTGACGGACGCCCCTCGGCCGGGTCTGATCAAGGCCGGACTCCTCCTCGCCGCTTGCGGCACCCTGTTCGCGATGTCCGCGGACGTCTACGCCCGCTTCACGCTCCCCAAGCTCCTCTGCTTGAGCGTCGGGACGCTCCTGGCCTGGCTCGGGTTGGCGGCCGGCGCGGGCCGCGAGCCGGGCGCGGGCCTGGGTCGCTGGCCCTTGGCGGCGCCGTCGGCGGCCTGCGCGGCGGTCCTCCTCCTGTCGTCTCTGTTCTCGCTCGACCCCGCCGTCAGCGTGCTCGGCGACGTGCGCTTAAGCGCGTACGGCCTCCTCGAACTCGGGCTGCTCGCCGCGCTCCATCTGGCCGCCGCCGCCGCGCGGCCCGAGGTGCGGATCCGGGACGTCCTCGGCGCCGTCGCCGCGAGCGCCGCCGCGCTGTCCGCGTACGGCCTGGCGCAGAAGGCCGGGTTTGAGCCGATGCCCGGGCTGGCCCTGGCGCTCCCCGAAGGGCGCATCACCGCGCTCAACGGCAACCCCGTCTGGCTGGGCGCCTCCTTGCTGATGGGCTTGCCGGCCGCGCTGTTCTTCGCGCTCTCCCCGCGCCGGAGCGAACGCCTCCTCGGCGCATCGGCCTTCGCGCTGACCGCCGTCGGCGTGCTGCTGACCTTCTCCCGCGCCGCCTGGGCCGGCGCCGCGACCGCCTGCGCGGCCTACGCGCTTCTGCGCGCCCCGGCGCGCCGTCCTTGGCTCGCTCCGGCGGCCGCGGCCGCCGCGCTGGCCGCGGCGCTCGTCTGGGGCTCGCTGGGGGGCCAGCGCCACGGCCTGATGCGCTCGGACTCCCACCGGGTCCAGTTCTGGCTCGCCTCGCTCAGGGCCTTCGCGCGCGACCCGGTCCTAGGCTCCGGTCCGGATACGCTCGAGGCGGCGCTCGGTCCCGTCAAGGACGCCGCCTTCCTGGGCGCGCTGGGGCTGCGCTCGACGACGTCCCACGCCCACAACGACTGGCTGCAGGCGCTGGCGACGACCGGCGCGCTGGGCCTGGGCGCCTATCTGTGGCTCCAGCTCGCCTTGCTCCGCGCCGCCCGCGACGCGCTCGCCGGCCCCGGCCGGGAGGAAGC
>SCTT01000118.1 GCA_004322435.1 bacterium | reverse complement strand
GCCAGAAGCACGGCCTGCCCGAGCCCGAAAAGAAGTTCGGCGGGTTCGGGTACGGCGTTCTGGGCGGAATGCTCGGCGCGGCGTTCGTTCCCTGGGCCTGGGGCGCGGTCCCCATTCAGGCCGCTATCCCGGTCATCGTCATCGGGTCGGTTGGCCTCCTGGCCTTCCTGACCGTCGTCGGCGCGGTGCGGGCCGTCGTCGGCGCCGCCCGCTGGCTCGCGCGGGTCGTGACCCGGCGCGGCCCGCCGGAGCCTTCGGTCAAGAAGCCCTTGAGCCGCCGCATGAAGGCTTTGGTCGTCCTCGCCGGGCTGTCTTTGGGGGCGCTGGTCAGCGCGGTGCCCCACGTCGCCTCCCAGGAGCTGCAGGTCCGCGGCGCCGCCATCGTCGCCCCGGCCTACGGCATGCGGGCCTTGGGCCCGGCCTTCCGCGATGCGGTGCGGGCCCAGATGGAAGGGAACGCCGAGGGGCGGCGCATCCTCGAGCTCTTGAAAGACCGCGGCGGGGTCGTGCGCCTGCCGGACATGGTCATGCTCAACGAGGCCGACGGGGTGGGCGCGCACTATCTGTCGCTGCTCAACCACATGGCCATCCCCCTCGAGCGCCTGAAGGACAAGGGCTGGACGTTCGAGGAGTTCCAGGCCGACCCGGCCAAGCAGCAGGAGCTGGCCAAGGAGATGGCCCCCACCATCGCCCACGAGCTCAAGCACGCGACGCAGTTCCGCCGCGCGCCGTGGAGCCCGGGCGTCCTCCTTGGCGAGGGCATCGAGTTCGAGTGGGAGGCCTACATCTCGGGCCACGACTTCGTCCACGAGGCGCTCAAGGCCGACCCCAAGGCCGACGTCTCCTCCTACGAACTCTACGACTACGAGGAGTTCCTCGGGGATTTCGACAAGTACCTGAGCGACGTGGAGAAGAACGGCATCTACAAAGACGACCAGCGCCTGGGCGACCCCGCTTACGACGCCTTCTTCGCCGCCCGCCGCGCGGGCTGGGCGAAGCACGCGGCCGAAGGCTACCGGCTGCTGGCCGAACGCAACGCGCACATCCCGGTCATCCAGAAGCAGTACCTCGAGAAGGCCGCGCGAGCGGAAGCGGCGGCGCCGGCTTCCCCGGCCCGCTAGCGGCGGCGGGGGGCCCTCCATGCCCGACGGAAAGAACCCCGGAGCCGTCTGGCCGTCGCATGGCCGGAGCGGACGTCATGATTGGTGGACGTACCTGGAACGGATGTATGCGGGGCCGTTTCAGGACGCCTTGCGCGACGCTCCGGAGATCGTCGACTCCGCGGTCGACGACAACGGACGGACCATGCTCATGTATGCCCTCGGCAGCAGCTTGGAGATCGTCGAAATCCTCCTCAAGGCCGGCGCCGACGTCAACCGCCGGGATTCGAGCGGAAGGGCGGTCTGGGATTTCGCCCCCACGTGGGGTCCCTCCTCCGTCGAAAAATGGGGCGCGCTCGTTCAGGCGGGTCTGGATGTCGACTCCCGAGGCACGAAGGACGAGACGCCGCTCGTAGGCGTGTGCTCCGGTTACGTGTCTCCGGCGACCGACCTATCGTTGCTCCGGTCCAGGTCCGGCATCGTGCGGCTGCTGTTGGATGCTGGCGCGGCGATCGACGCCGTGGACCGATACGGCTGCTCGCCGCTCCGGGCGGCGGCTGCCGCGGGCAACGGCGAAGCCGTCGAGCTGCTGCTAAAGGCCGGGGCGGACCCCAACCAGATGGGGAGCGGCACGCGGAGCGCGCTCTTTGAGGCCTCTGTCCACGGCTATGACAAGATCGTTCGGGCGCTGCTGCGAGGAGGGGCCCGACCGGAGGCGGCGACGCTCGGCAGCCGGTCTTGGCGCTTGTCCGGCAGTCTCACGGACGTCGAAGGCGTGACGCCCCTCATCGCCGCCGCCGATGGAGGCCATTTTCAAACGGTTCGGCTGCTCGTGGAAGCCGGGGCCGACGTCAACCGGGGGGATTCAAGCGGCTTCACGCCGCTGATGGGCGCCGCGTGCACCGGGCATCCCAGGATGGCCGGATTCTTGCTGCAGCGCGGCGCTCGCCGCGACGCGCTCGACGCGAGCGGTCGGGACGCGCTGACCCACGCCGTCGAATCCGGACACCAAAGGGAGCTTGCGCCCATCCTCCGGCGTCCTCGTCGTGAGGACGCCTCCGGTTGAGCCTTGAAGCCGGGTCTTAGCTATACTCCCGGCGTGAAGGTCGGCATCGGCGTCAGCCTCCTCAAAGACGAGGCCAAGGCAGCCCGCGAGGCGGTGCGCGCCGCGCGCAAGGGCGTCGCCCGCCCCGACCTCGCTCTCGTCTTCGCCTCCGTCAAGCGGAACCAGAAGTCCCTGCACGCCGCGCTCCGGAAGGAGCTGGCCGGGGTCAAGCTCCTAGGCGGCACCTCGTACGCCGAGGTCACCTCGGCGGGCGTCACGAAGGGCTCGGTGGCCGTGCTCCTGCTCGGCCTCGACGGCGGGAAGGTGACGTTGGCCACCAACCAGTGCAAGGAGGACCCCTCCGGCGCCGGCGCGGACCTGGCCGAGGCTTTGTCGGGGGCTGGCGCGGCGGGCGCCTCGCGGCGGGTGGGGCTCCTCTTCACCGCCTTCGACACCGGCAACGAGCAGGAGATGCTCGCGGCCATTCAAGACAAGCTCGGGCCCGTGCCCCTCTTCGGCGGCCTCTTCAGCGGCGACTACGACGCCGGGCTCTCGAGCGGCGAGTTCCGGCGGAACTGGCAGTACGACGGGGACCGCCTGTCGAGGACCAGCTCGCTGTTGGCGCTCTTGGACCTGCCCCGCGCGCGCTACGACGTCGCCTTCGGCTTCTCGCACGGCTGGCAGCCGGTGGGGCCGGTGATGACGGTGACGAAGGCCAAGAAGAACCGCCTCTATGAGCTCGACGGCCAGCCGGTCCTGGACGTCTACCGCAAGCTCCTCGGCGAGGGCGCCGACGAGTCCTTCTTCGAGCTGATGATCCAGCGCTACGGGTTCCAGACCGAGGGCGGCGTCGGCGGGGCGAGGCTCAAGCTCCCGGTCTCCTACGACAAGCGCACGGGCTCCATCGAGGTCGTGCCCGTCGAGGACCTGCAAGGCGCCCGCCTGCGGCTCATCCAGTCGAGCCGCCGCGGCACGGTGCGCGGGGCGCGCGAGGCGGCGCAGTGCTGCGCGGGTGCCCTGGGCGGCCGAAAGCCGGACCTCTTGCTCGTCGTCAGCTGCTGCACGCGCAACCTCATCCTCAACAGCCGCATGGAGTCCGAGATGGACGCCGTGCGCGAGGTGTTCGGCCCTCAGGTCCCGCTCTTCGGCTACTACTCGGGCGGAGAGCTCTTGCCGATGGCCAACACCTGGGAGAAGGCCGCGCGCGGGCCGGAGGCCGGCTCCCGCTACCACGTCACGACCATCGGCCTCTTGGCTCTTGTGGCCAAAAG
>SCTT01000012.1 GCA_004322435.1 bacterium | reverse complement strand
TCCTGAGCGTGCACGCGCTGACCCTCGAGGGCGCGACCCCGTTTTTGGCCGGCCTCGCGGTCGGCTTCTACGGCCTCTCGCAGACGATGTTCACGGTCCCGATGGGGGTCCTCTCCGACCGTTTCGGGCGCAAGCGCGTCATCGCGACGGGCCTCCTCATCTACGCGACGGGCAGCGTGATGGCGGCGAACGCCCACGGCATCGTCCCCCTCCTCGTCGCCCGCTTCATCCAGGGCGCGGGGGCCATCTCTTCGGCCGTCATCGCGATGGCGGCCGACCTCACGCGCGAGGAGGTGCGCGGCCGCGCGATGGCCGTCATCGGCATCTCCATCGGCGTGAGCTTCACGTTGGGCTTCGGCATCGGCCCCGTGATGTCGGCCCACTGGGGCGTGCCGTCGCTCTTCTGGGCCACGGCGTGCCTGGACCTCTTGGCCGTCGTGTACCTCCTGACCGCGGTCCCGACCCCCCCCGCCGAGAAGCCCTACGAGGTCTCGCTGGGTCAGGTGGGTGACATCCTCCAGGACGGCAACCTCGTCTCCTTGAACGTCCTGATGTTCCTCCTGCATACAGGCTTGACGGCCGTTTGGGTGGTGACCCCCAAGCTCCTGCTCGCGCACTGGGAGCGCAAGGACATGTGGCACATCTACCTGCCCATGATCTTCATCGCCGGCTTCGTGATGCTCCCCTCGGTGGGCTTCGCGGAGGCCAAGAAGAAGCTCAAGGTCCTCCTTTACGCGGGCATCGGCGTCGCCGCCGTCGGTTGGCTCGTGATGGGCCTTTCGGGCGATGACGCCCCGATGACGGCCGTGGGACTCGTCGTCTTCTTCACGGGCTTCAACCTCATCGAACCGGTCCTGCCCTCGCTCGTGACCCGCTTCGCCCCGCGCGAGCTGCGCGGCACCGCGGTGGGCGTCTTCAACACGAGCCAGTTTTTGGGCTCCTTCTGCGGCGGGGCGATGGGCGGGTACTTCCTCGGCCACGGCAAGCACGGCCTCTACTGGACGCTCCTGGCGCTCGCCGTGCCTTGGACCGCGGCGGCCGTGCGCCTTGCGAGCCCTCCCGACCGGCCGGCCCCCATCGTCCCCGCCGCCGCGTGAAGGCGCGGCTCCTCCACGCCGTCCTGGCGTCCGCCGTCGTCGCCGGCGCCGCGTTCGGCGCCGGGCGCGGCCTCGAAGCTCTCCCTGAAGGGCGATTGCGGGACGCGGCCGAGTCGTGGGTCTTGGAACCGGGCCGGCGGTTGGCGGAGAAGGCCGGCGACTCCCGCGCCCTGAAGAAGGCGCGCAAGAAGGCCGAGAAGGCCTTGGACCGGGCCGAGGAGGCGCTGGAGGACCGCGGCGTCGACGCGGACCGCGTCGCCGGCCTCTACACGACCGGCGCCTGGGCCGCCCTCGGGTTCGTCGTGTGCCTCTTGGCCGTGCTCGTCTTGGGAGTCTCCAGCGCGTTGGACGCGCTGGCCCTAGGCTTCAAGGTCTCGCTGCTGTTCTTCTTCCTGCAAGGCGCTTTGGTCCTGGGCGCGTACCTGCTGCTCCGTCAGTAGGTCGGCATCGAGGGGTCGATCTTCTCGGCCCAGGCCAAGATGCCGCCCTCGACGTTGAAGACCTTCTTGTAGCCCTGCTGCTGGAGGAACGCGACGATTTTCCCGGAGCGTCCGCCCGAGCGGCAGTGGACCAGGATCTCGGCTTCCGGGTCGAGCTCCTTGAGGCGCTCGGGGACCTGGCCCATCGGGATGTGCTTGGTCCCGGGCAGCTTGCAGATGTCGAGCTCGTGGGCCTCGCGCACGTCCACGACGACGACGCCGCCTTTGGCCATCTTCTCTTTGAGCTGTTCGACGGTGATCGTGGGGACGGACATGGTAGCCTCCTCGGAGCCGACGCTGAAATTGTACCATCGTCGTATGCGCATGTCTTTACTCCTCGGCGCGGCCCTGTGCCTGGCCGCCGCCCCCAAGAAGAAAGAGGCTCCCATGACCACCTCCGCGACGCCGAAGCTCTACTCCTTCGAGATGAAGACCAACGCCGGCAAGACGCGCAAGCTCGCGGACTATAAGGGCAAGGTCGTGCTGGTCGTCAACACCGCCTCCAAGTGCGGCCTGACCCCCCAGTACAAGGGCCTCGAGGCGCTCTACCAGAAGTACAAGGCGAAGGGCTTCGTCGTCGCCGCCTTCCCCGCCAACGAGTTCGGCGCGCAGGAGCCCGGCACGGACCCCGAGATCAAGACCTTCTGCGAGCTCAACTACAAGACCACCTTCGACCTCTACTCGAAGATCGTCGTGAAGGGCCCGGGCCTCCACCCGCTCTACGCGTATCTCACGAAGGAGTCCCCCTTCCCCGGCGAGATCGGCTGGAACTTCGCCAAGTTCCTCGTCGCCAAGGACGGCACGGTCGCGGCGCGCTTCGACCCCCGCACGGAGCCCGAGGACGCCCAGGTCGTCAAGAAGGTCGAAGAGCTCCTGAAGTAGGGCGTCCATGAAGGGCCGCGGCGCGGACGCGAACCCGCCGAACCGCTTCGAGCAGATCGTGCTCGAGCGGGACGCCGACTGGACCGAAGAGGATGCGGCGCCGCAGACCGTCCTCTATAAGGACAAGACGCGGGAGATCCTCTCCCACAACGACAGTCCGGACGTGCCGTTCTCCTGGAGCGTGAACCCCTACCGGGGCTGTGAGCACGGCTGCATCTACTGCTACGCCCGGCCCACGCACGAGTATCTGGGGCTTTCCGCGGGTCTCGACTTCGAGACGAAGCTCTTCGTCAAAGAGGAGGCCCCGGCGCTCTTGAGGAAGGCCTTCCTGGCCCCGTCCTGGAAGGGCGAGGCCGTCTGTCTGAGCGGCGTGACCGACCCCTATCAGCCCGTCGAGCGGCGCCTCATGCTCACCCGCCGCGTGCTCGAGGTCTGCGCCGAGTTCATGAATCCGGTGATGCTCATCACGAAGGGGCGGCTCATCGCGCGGGACGCGGACGTCCTCTCGCGGCTGGCCAAGGAGGACGCGGCGATGGCCGTGCTCTCCATCACCACTTTAGACGAGGACCTGCGCCGTTCCCTGGAGCCCCGCGCCTCCGCCCCCCGCGACCGGTTCGCCGCCGTCCGGGCGCTGGCCGACGCCGGCGTGCCCGTCGGAGTTTTGACGGCTCCGGTCATCCCGGGCCTCACCGACCACGAGGTGCCCGCCATCTTGGAGAAGGCCAAGGCGGCCGGCGCGTCCTTCGCCGGCTACACCTTCCTGCGCCTGCCCCACGGCGTCGGCCCGCTCTTCGAAGCGTGGCTCGACCGGGTCGCCCCGGGCCGCAAGAAAAAGGTCCTCTCCCAGCTGCGCGTCTCGCGCGGCGGCGAGCTCAGCGACTCCCGCTTCGGCTCGCGCATGCGCGGCGAGGGGCCCTACGCCGCGCTGACGAAGGCGACCTTCCTCGCCGCCTGCAAGCGCCTGGGCCTCAAGACGCGCGGGCCCGTCCTGTCGACGGAGTCCTTCCGCCGCCCGAAGGGCCCCCAGCTCGAGCTGTTCTGAACTTCAGATTAGGGACAGTCCCTAATCTGTAGTTCTAGTCCGGAACCGGGTCGTTGGCGCCGGGCGGCGGGGCGTTGACGTCCCCGTAGCGCTCTTCGAGCCAGGGGTCGGCTCGGTTGTGGTAGCCGCGGACTTCCCAGTATCCCGGCTTGTCCGTGACGGAGACTTCGAGCCCCACGAGGAACTTCCCCGATTTCCAGGCGTAGAGGTGCGGGATGAGCATCCGCAGCGGGCCGCCGTGCTCGAGGGGCAGGGGAGTCCCCTCCAAAGTATCGGCCAGCAGGCACTCGGGGCGCAGGGCGTCGGCCAGCGGGGTGTTCGTCGTGTAACCCTCGCCGCAATGCTGGATGAGGAAGCGGGCGTCTTCTTTGGGCTTGGCCAAGGCCAGGGCCTCGCTCACCGCCACCCCTTCCCAGCCCAGGTCGTAGCGCGACCAGCGCGTCACGCAGTGGAAGTCGGCGGTAAGGGCGTGGCGCGGCAGGGCCTTGAACTGCGCCCAGCTCAGCTCGAGGGGCTTCTCGACGGCGCCCCAGACTTTGAAGCGCCAGGCGGCTAGGTCGATGGGCGGGCGCGTGCCGAGGTCCAAGACCGGGAACTTCTTGGTCTCGACCTGGTTCGGCGGGAGGCGGGGCCTAGCCTTTATGGTACGGGTTCTCGCCGGTGGCGTGGTCGGTGACGTCGATGATGTCGTCGATCTGGGGGACGGCGTCGCGCAGCGCGCGCTCGACGCCCTGCTTCAGGGTCACGGTGGAGGACGCGCAGCCGTGGCAGCCGCCCAAGAGCTGCACGTAGACGTTCGTGCCCTTCACGTCCACGAGCCGGATCTCCCCCCCGTGCGAGGCGACGGCGGGATTCACTTCCGCGTCGAGGACCTGCTCGACGATCTCGCGGATCTTCTCGGCCGAGGGCAGGTTCGAGGGCGTCCCGGCCTTCACGACGGGCTTGCCGGAGGCGGCGTGCTCCGAGATGAGCGCCGCGAGCTCCTTGGCGACCAGATGCCAGTCCTCGTAGCTGTCGCGCGTGACGCTGACGGTCGCGCCGGAGATCTTGACGCCGGTGACCGTCTCGACGGCCATCAGCTTCTCGGCCAGCGGGGAGGCCTTCGCGGCCTCCGCGTCGCCGAACCACCACCCGCCGTCGGCGAGAGGGGCGTCCAACTCGAAGCGGCCCGTGACGAGGTTCGACGCGAGGCGGATGGAGAGCTTGGGAGCGGTCTTGGTCGCCATATCAATACCTCGGGAGCAGCGGGTCCACGGCCTGCGACCAGGCGTCGATGCCGCCGGCCAGGGCCTTCGCGTCGGTGAAGCCGCGGGCGACGAGCGCCTTCGCGGCGTTCACCCCGTCGCGGCCGGTGTGGTCGTAGACCACGAGCGGCGTGGCCTTGTCCCACTTGGAGAAGATCTCCTCGACCAAGTCCCGCGTCGCGAGCTTGGCGCCCTCGATGCGGAGCATCCGGTGCTCGAGCTCGGAGCGGACGTCCACGAGGACCAGCTTGGAGTCCTTCTTGAGCCGCGCGGCGAGGTCGGCGGGGCTGATGAGCAGGCGCGACTCCTCGTCGACCTGTTCGGCGGGGCGGATGGGGATGGAGAGCTTCTTACCGGTGGCCATGAGGTATTGTACCAATTCCCCGTCTGACGGGCGTCAGCTACCGGACGGGCTGGCCTTCGATCTCGGCCGGGGCGGTCCCGTCGGCCTTGATCTGCTTGCGGCCCATCGCCCCGGTGGTCTCCGCGATGGGGATGGCGCCGAAGGTCGCCCGGTTCCCGTCGAAGCTCTTGCCGGCCTTGTCGCGGGAGCCGTCCGTCGTCCCTTCGTCGCGGCTCATCCCCACCGAGTGCCGGCTGTCCTTGTTGAGCTTCTGAAGCGCGCGCAGGGTGGGGCTGTTGAGCTTGTCGCTCTGGTTCTCCTGGGTCATGATGGGGCTGTCGTCGCCCCCGCCGGAGGCCGCGGCCCGGGCGGAGCCTTCGGAGCCTCCCACCGTCGGGGCTCCTCCCTCCTTGCCGGCGCGCGCCTTGAGGCGCTGGATCATGCCGCCGAAGGAGGCCTCCATCTCGGCGGGGGTCATCTTGGCCGGGCGGGCCGTCGGCTGGCCGCCGTAAGTATGGCTCTCCCCCGCCGTGCGCTCCTTCATCTTGATGAGGCGCAGGCGGGCTTCCTCGTCCTCCCCGGAGGCCTCGCCGCCCTCGGAGGCCGTCCCCGAGGCCGCGGCGGCCGCCGCCCTCTGCACGGCCTCCGCCTGGGCGGCGCAGTCGGCGCCGGAGCAGTTCATCAGCTTCTCCGCGGCGGCCATGGCCGCCTTGGCGGCGGCCAGCGCGGCGGCGGCCTCGGCGGCGCTCGGCGCCGCGGCGTCTCCTAGGACGGCCGCGTCGGGCGGCGGGAGAGGGGCCGGCGAGCCGGCCTCCGCCAGCTTGTCGGGGATGACGGCGTTGAAGAGGAGCTCGTAGAACCCCGGTCCGGCTGCGGCGGCGGCGGCGTCGGCCGCCCCCAGGAAGAGCGCGCTGCGCCAGGCTCCGGTGGCGGTCAGCGCGCCGCCCATCAAGACGGCGAAGAGCCCGGCCAGGCCGGCGGCGACCAGGCCTTTGCGTTCAGGGTCCATTGCCCTTAGATTAGCAGGGGAGCGCGTCTAAAACAACCCGCCCCCAGGGGGCGCCGCCGTGCGGGCGGGGCTCCCTGGGGGCGGATGGCTTGCTAGCCGTCAGCCTTTGTTCATCTCGACGGCGACCTGGAGGATCCTCTTGTTCCCGCGAGGGACCGCGAGGGACCAGGTCCCGCCGATGAACACGGGGATCGGGGCGACGGACCCCTGCGACATGCGCTTCCCCCAGGACCGGAGGAGCGATGCGGCGGGGCGGTCTTTGACGACCGGTTCGTCGGCCTCGATCTTGGCCTTCGGAGGGGTTATCGTTCGGGTGATTGGCATCTGGGTCTCCTGCTCCCAAGATTATGGGCCGCGGGCCCAAATCCCGCTCGGGTATAAAGGCCTAGGGAATTGTAGCATGAAGGCCTAGGGTCCCGTGGGCCCTAAGGCCTACATCGTGAGAGGCGTCCCCGGCGCCGCCGCGGGCTTGGGAACCTGGGCCCCGCGTCCCAGGGCGCCGGGAGGCCTCACGGCCCTGGACAGGGGGTCCTGCCGGGGACTATACTAGGAACATGTTAACGGCAACGCCGATGCGCGCGCTCGTTTCCCTCCTTTTCGTCCCCGTCGCCGCCCTCGCGCAATTCAAGACCGCCCCGGTGGCCGACCTCGGCGGCGGCCTCGGCGGCATGAACGCCCAGGCCGGCGGCCTGAATACCGGCTCGCTGGCCCCGGCGCCCGCTTTCACCAACCCCGCCGTGAGCCTGCTGCCCTCGCATTCCGCCGCCTATCCGACCGTCTCCCCCACGGTTTCGAATCCGCACGTCTCGGCCGCGCAGGCCGACCCGCGCGCCTCGGCCGCGATGCCCGCCTCCGCCTTCGTCGCCCCCAAAGGCGCCGCGGCCTTCGCGGCCCAGACCCCCGCCGGCGAGAAGGCCTCGGCCGCGCCGACCGCCCGTCCCGAGTCCGGCAACATCCCCACCTTCGACGACCCCGCGCGCCGCACGCCCGAGGGCGGGGCCTCGGCGGCCTCCGCCATGGCCAAGGACCTCGCCAAGGCCAAGAAGGAGGAGTCCAAGAACCCCGGCGCGATGAGCGCCAAGCTCGACGCGATGTTCGACTTCGCGAAAGTCCGGAGCGGCTCCGTCGCGAACGACCCCCAGGCCGCCGCCGCGTCCCAACTGGGCGCTCCGGCCGTCGCGGGCCTCCCGGACCCCAAGGTCCTGGGCGTCGAGCCGGCGCTCGGCAAGCTCTCGAACCTGGCCCGGACCGCGGAGCCCGCCGAAGCCCCCGCCCTCTATCAGCGCGCCGCCGACGTCGCCTCGGCCGGCCTGCCCGCCGGCGAGGCCGCCGCGCGCGTGTCGGCGCTGCGCGTCGAGGCGGCCAAGCGCGCTCCGAAGGCCGTGCAGTCCTTGGCCGACCAGGCGCTCTCCGCCGCGGCGCAGGGCCGCACCACCGACGCCGCCAAGTTCACGAAGGCCGTGCACGGCTGGGACGCGGTCGTCGGCGCCCCCGGCCGGCCCTACGTCGAGAACCTCGCCGAGTTCACCGGCACCGTCAAGCACGTGCTGGCGAAGGCCCTCACGACGCCCGGCAAGGCCGCGGCGGCCCCGAAGGTCCGCTTCGAGGCGACCGCCTCCGCCCGCTCCGCCCTGCCCGCGCCGGTCCGCGCGCGCTTCAGCTTCGCGAACGCCGCCGACGGCCCCGTCGTCGCGCTCCCGGCCGCGCTCGCCGAGCAGCTGGCCTTGCCCGAGCTCAAGGGCTTCGTCGCGCTCGACGGCCCCGAGGCCCCCTCCGGCCCCGAGCTGTCCTCCGCCTTCACGCTGCGCCCCGAGGCGGGCTTCGCCGCCCGCTACCGCGCCGCGCTGGCCGCGGGGTCCGCTTGGAACGCCTTCTGGGTCGCGGCCCGCTCGGTCGTCTCGTCGACCGCGGCGACGTTCTGGGACGAACTCAAGGCCGTCTTCGTGCGGCTCCTCCAGGCCTTCGGAATCCTCCGCTCGGCCGTCCCGTCCGGCCCCGCGGTGCTCGCCGCCGACCCGGCGGAGCTCTCCCGCCTGCGGGCGCTGACGCCGGAGCGCGTCGAGCGCCCCGCCCTGCCCGCGACGCCCGACCCCCTGGGCCTCGGCTACAACCTCGTCGGCGTCCGTTGATGCGGCGCCTCGCCGCGGCTCTCCTCCTCGCCGCGGCTCCGTCCTACGGCGCGACCCTGCTCGTGCGCCGGGGCGCCGAGCCTCCCGCCGCGGCCCGCGACTGGCACGCGGCGCTCGACGCCGTCTACGCGGAGGCCGACGCGCTCTGGGCGCGCGCCGCGGCCTCGCCCGCCGCGCCCACCGCGGCCGACGCGGCCGACGCCGCGGTCCGGCTCTCGGCCCTCGCCGACGCGTTCGCGAAGGTCACCGGGAAGCCCGCCGACGGCGCCCCCGCGCGCGCCCTCTCGGATAAGCTGGCGGCCGCCGGCCGCGGGACCGGCCCTCTTTCCGCGGGGGACGCCGCGCTCTTCCTCGACCCCGAGGCCCGCTCGGCCTTCCGCTTGGCCGGGGTCCTGCGCGAGGCGGCCCTCGAGGCCCGCGGGCCCGCCGCGGCCCCGAATGCCCTGCTCGCCGAGGACGGCGCCGCCTGGGAGCTCCCTTTCTTGGCCGTCGACGGCTTGCCCGCCGCCTCGCGCCCCACCCCGGTCCTCGCCGCGCTCGCCGCCGCGGCGCGCGCGGGCGGCCCGCCCGCCGAGGCCGCCGCGTCGAGCCGCCGCGCGTGGCTGCGCGGTCCCGGCCTCGAGCTCTTGGGCGACCTGGGCGCGCCGCCCGGAGCGCCGGCCGTCCGCCTGCGGGCGGACGTCGCGGGCCCGGGCTCCCTGGAGCAGGCGGCGCTCTACTTCCTCGCGCGCGCCCTCTTCGAGTGCGGCTTCGCGGTCACCAACGATGCCGGCACGGTGCGGGCTTCCTTCGGCTCGGAGCGCGGGGCCGGCCCGGAGGAGCGCGCCGAGCGCGTCGCGGCGGCCTGGGCCGCGGCTTCCTGGGCGCGGCGCCTGCCCCCCCTCCTCAAGCACTACCTTTCGGAGACCCTGACCCGCCGCGAGACCGAGGCCGCGGTCGAAGGGCTAGCGCGCGCCTTCGCCGCCGAAGGCCGCCTGCCCCTCGACGGGGACGGCCCCGGCGCGCTCTCGCGCGGGATGGCCGCCTGGAGCGCGCACGCCGGGACGCGGCAGACGCTGCGGGCCCAGATGGACGCGTCTCTGGCCGGGTTGGGCCTCGCCCCCTTCCCCCCCGGAGTCCCCGTCGGCCAGCGCACCATCGACCTCCACTACAACGAGCCGTTGGCCGCCGCGCTCGCGCGCGGCGAGCTGCGCCGGGCCGGGGCCAAGCTCGAACGCGACCCGCGCTGGGACCCGGCCGCCGGCGCGGCGAGTGCCCCCGCGGTCCCGGCGGCCTGGAAGGGCCGGTTCGGCCCGGCTCTGGCCTGGTCGTCTTCCGTCGGGGGCGTCAGCCGCGGGCAATGGCGGGTGGCGCCCGACCAGTGGCTGCTGGTGACCTTCGCGCGCGGGGCCGACGGTCGCCCCGCTCGGCTCGCGGGGTCCTTCGCGGACTCGAGCGGGCGCCGGACGCCCTTGGCGCCGGAGCGCGCCGCCGCGGAGCTCGACTCGCTGGGCCTCGTCTCCTTGGCCGAAGCGCCCGCGCCCGGCGTTCCCGCCGCCGGAGCCTTGGTCGGGGTGCCGCTCGCCCCGGGCGGGCCGGTCGAGGGGCCGGTGACCTTCGATGCGAGCCGCGCGGCCGACGGTTCGGCCGTCTTCGTGACCCCTTACCTGACTCCCAACGACCGCGCGCGCGCGCGCAAGGCTCGGGCCATCGTGTCGACCGCGGGCGGGCCGCTCGTGGCCGTCGTCGCCGGCCGCGCCGCCATCCCCGCGGTGGACCTCCCGCGCGGGTCTTGGGCCGAGGGCGCCGGGCTGTCGGTGGAGCTGCCCGCCGCCGGCAAGGCCGCCCCGAAGCGCGCCCTTATAAGGGAAGGCGACCGGGTGCGGGTGGACGGCCGTCGCGGAACGGTAGAACTCTTAAGATAGCCGCCCAGCAGGCCGGCACCGCCAACAAGAGCGCCAGCCGGGCGAGCCCCCAGCTCCACCCTTCGAGGCGCCCCGAGGCCAGCCAGGCCGCCCCGCCGGCGGCCAGCACCGGGCCGACCGCGGCGGCCACCCTGTCCCACTCGTAGGGGACGGGCCAGGCCGTCTTCCCGAACCAGCGCATCTGCCAGGCCATGACCGCGTAAGCGGCTAGCGTGGCCCAGGCGGCGCCGGCCATCCCCCAGCGCGGGATGAGGAGGAAGTTGGCGGCGATGTTGACCGCGGCCCCGATGGCGGTGACCGCGGCGATGGACTCCGTCTTCTTGGCGATGGTGACCGGCGCGAGGAAGTTGATGTAGCAGCCGTGGAAGACGTAGGCGAAGAGGACGACCGGCACGACGGACAGGCCGGCCCAATAGGCGGGGTGGATCAAAGTCCGGCCGCCGACCTCGAGGCGGATGAGGTCCGGCAGGAAGAAGGAGAGGGCCAGCGCGACCCAGGACGCCCCGCCGACGAACAGCGTCAGCACGCGCGCGAGCAGCGCGGGGGTCTCGGGCCTCTCGGCGCGCTCCAGGTAGAACGGCCGGAAGGCCTGGTCGAACATGCTGACGACGAGCATCATGAAGATGCCGAGTCGGTAGTTGGCCTGGTAGATGCCCACCGTCGCGCTGTCGGTGAGGTGCAGCAGGATGGGCCGGTCGGCGACCTGCACGACCATCGCCCCCAGCCCCGCCGGCACGAGCGGCAGGCCGAAGCGGAGCATGGCCTTGGCGAGCGGCGCCTCGAAGCGGCGCCGCAGGCGCTGGGCGAAGACCGGCGCGAGCAGGGCCAAGGTCGCCGCAGAGGACGTGACGCCGGCGAGGAAGACCCCGCGCACGCCCAGATGCAGCCAGCCGACGAAGGCGAGGTTGAGCGCCACCGAGACGACGATGTTGAAGGACTTGATGCCCGCGTAGACCCAGGCGCGGTGGCGCAGGCGCAGGTCGGCGAAGGCCGGCGCGGCCAGCGAGTCGAGCAGGATGATGCCCGCCGAGCAGCGCACCACGTCGGGCCCGCTGACGGTGAGGCCCCCCCAGACGGCCAGCGGCGCCGCCGCCGCGGCGGTCAGCGCGGAGACCGCTCCCGCCCAGGCGGCGGTGGCCCAGAAGGCGGTGGAGAACGTCGCCTCGCTGCGCGCGTCCTCGGCCCCGGCCGCGAAGCGCAGGTAGGCCTGGTCGAGCCCGAGCAAAAAGAGGATGTTCAGGAAGGCGATGTAAGAGTAGGCGGTGGACACCGCCCCGTACTCGCCGGGGGCCAGGTAGTGCGTGTAGAACGGGAGGAGGAGGAAGTTGAGCAGGCGGGCGACGACGGTGGAAAGCCCGTAGACCAAGGACTCCTTGCCCAGGAGGCGGAGGTCTTTCAGCACGGAGGCGAGTCTATCAATTTCATAGAATGACCCTATGAAACACTACGCTTTCGCCCTGTTGGTCCTTTCGTCGGCCGCCTGCAAGAAAGACGAGATCCAGGTCTACAAGGTCGCGAAGTCCTCCGACGTCCCGGCGCCGACGGCCGCGCCCGCGATGCCCCCGGCCGCGACCCCCGCCGGCCTGCCGGACGGCCACCCCCCCGTAGGCTCCGCCGGCGGGATGGGCACGCTCCCCCCCGAACTCAGCCAGATGGCCGTGGCCTCCCCCCTGGCGCTCTCCTGGAAGGCGCCCGCGGGCTGGACCGAGAAAGCGGGGGCGGGGATGCGCCGCGCGACGTTCGTCGTCCCCGGCTCCGCCGGCCCCGCCGACCTCTCGGTCATCTCGCTGCCGGGCGACGCGGGCGGCGACCTGCCGAACGTCAACCGCTGGCGCGGGCAGATCGGACTGCCCGCCTGGGACGAGGCCTCGTTCAAGAAAGGGGCGGTCAAGGTCCCTTCGAAGGCCGGGACCTTCACGTTGGTGGACCTCTCCGGAGGAGGGCAGCGGATGGCCGCGGCCATGCTGACGCGCAACGAAGAGACCTGGTTCTTCAAGCTGCTCGGCCCCGACGCCACCGTCGGCGCGGCGCTTCCGGCGTTCCGGGGCTTCCTGGCCGGCATCAAGCCGGCGTCCTGACGCGCGCGTGAAGAAGGCGCTGTCCTCGCTCGGGCTCACGCTGGCTTCCCTGACCCTGCTGGGGGTCCTGGTCGTCCTGTGCACGCTCGGCCAGGTGGAGATCGGCACCTTCAACGCCATCGACAAGTATTTCCGCGCGTTCTGGCTCTGGGGCACGCTGCCGGGGACGGAGCTCTCCGTGCCCTGGTTCCCGGGCGGCGGCGCCGTCGGCCTGCTCCTCGCCGTGAACCTGGTCTCCGTCATGCTCTGGCGCCTGCAAAGGACGCGCCGGAAAGCCGGGCTGTGGCTCGTCCATACGGGCCTGGCGCTGTTCGTCGTCGGGGAGTTCGTGACGGGGATGCTGGCCGTCGAGCGCCACATGGCCATCGAGGAGGGCGCCTCGATGGATTACGCGGAGAGCCCGCGCCGCGACGAGCTCGCGGTCGTGGACGGGTCGGATCCCGAATTGGACACCGTGTACGCCGTCCCGGCTGAGTTGCTGGCGGAAGGGCGCGTGCTGTCCCATCCGGGCTGGCCCTTCACCGTCCGCGTGGCGGCCTACTACCCCAACGCGGACGTGGGCCCCCGCCCCGACGGGCTGCCTCCCTCTCTCGCCGACCAGGGCGTCGGCGCCCGCGCGGTGGTGAAGCCCCTGCCCCCCGTCAGCTCCGACGACGCGCGGAACATGCCCGCGGCCTACCTCGAGGTTCGGGAAGGGGCCGAGTCCCGCGGCACCTGGCTCGCCGCGAGCGCGTTGGGCGCCAAGCAGGAGTTCTTCGCGGGCGGCCGCCGGTGGTCTTTGACGCTGCGCCCCGAGCGCGGCTACCTCCCCTTTACCCTGACGCTCAAGGACTTCAAGCACGACCTCTACGCCGGGACGAACATCCCGAAGAACTTCTCGAGCCTCGTGCGCCTGAGAGACCCGCGCAGCGGCGAGGACCGGGACGTCCTCATCTACATGAACAACCCGCTGCGCACGGGCGGCTACACTTTCTTCCAGGCCAGCTTCGGCAAAGACGACACGATGTCGGTCCTCCAGGTCGTGCGCAACCCGGGCTGGCTGCTGCCCTACGCCTCGTTCATCTTGGTCGGGGTCGGCCTCCTCCTCCACTTCAGCCTGATGCTGCTCGAGGCCCGCCCCACGGCTCCCGTGTCGGCGCCAGGGCCGGAGCCCGTGCGCGGCGCGGAGGCGTGGGCGCCGCGGGCCGCGGCGGCGGCGGCGCTCCTCTACGCGTTGGCCGGGCTGCTCCCGGCCCGTCCCGGACCCGTGGACGCCGTGCGGTTCGGGCGCCTGCCGACCCTCCAGAACGGCCGCATCAAGCCGCTCGACACCGTCGCGCGCACGTCGCTCTTGGTCTTAAGCGGCAAGCAGACCGTCCGCGACGGCGCCGAGACGCTCTCCGCCGACCAGTGGCTCCTCGAGCTCTCGGCCGACCCCGGCCGGGCGGCGCGGCGCCCGCTCTTCCTCATCCACGACCCGGACCTCTTGGGCGTCCTGGGCCGGCGCCAGGAGACGCGCACCCGCTTCTCCTGGGAGGAACTGTCCTCGGGGTTCGTCGAAGTCGGCAAGCAGGCCGAACGGGCGGAGGCCGTCGAAGAGAAGCTGCGCACCCGCTTCGAGCGCGCGGTCGTCTCTTTAAACGAGCGCCTCTTCCTCTATTACCGCCTGCGCAACACGCTCGCCCACGACGGCTCTCCGGACCGAGCCCGCGAGCTGGCCGAATACGGCCTGGCGGTCTCCGAAGGCGTCTCGGACTTCACGGGCGGCAAGGGCGCCCGCAAGCCGACGCAGGCCCTCGAGCGCCTCGGGGCCTTCTTCTCGCGCTACCAGGAGCTCGAGGGCACCGCCTACTATAAGCCGGTCCCCCCCGCCGCCGGCGAGCCGGCGGACGCCTGGCGCTCGGTGCCGACGGACCTGCTGCGCGCGCTCAAGACCGGGCGGGTCGGGGCGGAATCCTCCGCCTGGGCGTCGCTCCTCGACGCGGCGAAGGCCGGCGACGGCGCGGCGGCGGGGCGCGCGCTGGGCGCCCTTGAGCTGGCCGCGCGGGAGGCCGCGCCGGGCTCGCCGCGCCGCGCGCGCGCCGAGCAGCTCTTCAACGCCGCCGAGCCCTTCTATCGCGGGCTGGTCCTTTACCTGGCGGCCTTCCTGTGCGCGCTCGCCTCCTTCCTGCTGCCGGCTCCCGTCTGGCGCCGCTCGGCGCTCTGGCTCCTGGGGACGGCGTTCGCGGTGCATACCGTCGGCCTCGTCGCGCGCATGGTCCTGCAGGGCCGCCCGCCGGTGACGAACCTGTACTCCTCGGCGGTCTTCGTCGGCTGGGTCGCGGCGCTGTTGTCCTTGGCGCTCGAGCGGTGGAGCCGCCGCGGGCTGGCCGCGGCCGTGGGCGGGGCGGCGGGCTTCGCGACGCTCCTGATCGCCCACCACCTCGCCGCCTCGGGCGACACCCTCGAGATGATGCAGGCGGTGCTCGACTCCAACTTCTGGCTGGGCACGCACGTCGTCACCATCACCATCGGCTACGCGGGCACATTCCTCGCGGGCCTCTTCGCCCACCTGTGGATCCTCAAGGCCTGGGCGGGGCGCCTGGGCGACGAGGAAGGAAAGGCGCTCTATCGCATGACCTACGGGACCGTCTGTTTCGCGCTGCTGTTCAGCTTCATCGGCACCGTCTTGGGCGGCATCTGGGCCGACCAGAGCTGGGGCCGGTTCTGGGGCTGGGACCCGAAGGAGAACGGGGCGTTCCTCATCGTCCTCTGGAACGCCGCGGTGCTCCACGCGCGCATGGGCGGCTACGTCCGTGAGAAGGGCTTCATGGTCCTGGCCGTCTTGGGCGACGTCGTCACCGCGCTGTCCTGGTTCGGCGTCAACATGCTGGGCATCGGCCTCCACTCCTACGGCTTCATGGACAAGGCCGCCGGCTGGCTGGCGGCGTTCTGCCTGAGCCAGCTGCTGGTCGCCGCCGTCGCCCTCCGGCCCGGGTCTCGCGCGCACCGGCCGGCATGAGTCTCAAGCGCCGGAGCGTCCCGGCGCCGTCGGCTCCCCCCGCTCCGTCGCCGCGCGTGCGCCCGGAGCCGGCGCTCTTCCTGCTGGCGCTGGGCCTGCGCCTGGCGCATCTGGCCCTCTATCGCGGCGACTTTTGGCTGACGGCGCCGCTCTTGGACGACAGCGTCTTCGAGGCCTGGGCGGACATCATAGCCCGGGAGGGCTGGAAGGCCCCCGGCCTCGGGGCCTTCGACTTCAACCCGGCCTTCCCGTACTTCCTCGCGGCCTTCCGGGCCGTCTTCGGGCGGAGCCAAATCATCTTGTTCGCCTTCCAGCACCTGGGCGGGGCTCTCGTCCCCCCCCTCCTGTTCAAGGTCGCCGAACGGGCCTTCGACCGGAGAGCGGCCTGGGCGGCGGGGCTGCTGGCCGCCGCGTACGGCCCCGCCGTCTTCTTCGAGTCCCGTCTGCTCGGCGAGTGCTGGATCCTCCTCGCCAACGCGGCCGCGCTGTGGCTCCTGGCCTCAGCCGCGGAGGCCCGGCGGCCGTGGGCTTCTTGGGGCCTGGCCGGGCTCGCTCTCGGCGTCTCCGCGGCCTTCCGCCCCACCGTGCTGGCCTTGCTCCCCGTCGCGGCCTTGTGGGGCTGGGCGACCCTCGGGAGCCGCCGCGGCGAGCTCGCCCGCGCGGCGGCCGCGTTCGCGCTGGGCCTGTGGCTGCCGCTTCTTCCGTTCCAGATGCGCAACCGCGCGGTGGTCCCCGGCGCGGGCTGGGGCCTGACGACCTCGTCGGGCGGCGTGAACCTGTATCTCGGCAACAACCCCGAGGCCGACGGCTTGAATCAGGCCCCCTCCTTCGTGCGTTACGGGCCGGGCCACCAATACCAGGACTTCGCCGACGAGGCCGCGCGCCGGCTGGGCTACCCCGCCTCGCGCGCGCAGGTCTCCGACTTCTGGTCGCGCGAGGCGCGGCGCTTCTGGCGCGAGCGGCCCGGGGCTGCGGCGCGCCTGGCCCTGCGCAAGGCGGGCTACTTCTGGAACTTCAAGGAGCCGCCTGACAACTTTTTCTTGGAGATCTTCCGCCGCTTCACGCGGCTCGGGGCCGTGCCGCTCGTCTCCTGGGGTCTCGTGGCGCCGCTGGGCCTGGCGGGCCTCGTCTGGAGCCTCGGCGCGCGCCCGCGGCCCTGGCTCCTCTACGGCTACACGCTGACCTACTTCGGAGTCTGCGTGGGGTTCTACGTCTTGGCGCGCTACCGGTTCCCGGCCGCCGCCGGCCTCATCCCGTTCGCCGGCCTGGCGCTCGCGCGGTCCGTCGAGCAGCTCCGGAGCCGGGCTTGGCGGCCGGCCGCCTCCCTGGGGCTCTTGGCCGTCGCGGGGCTGTTGCTGTCGCGCCTGCCGCTCATCGGCGACGAGGACCCGGGGGTCTCGCACTACAGCATGGCCGTCGTCTATGCGAACCGGGGTTGGAAGGAGGCGGCCCTCGAGGAATACCGTGCCTCGGTGGCGGCGGACCCGGCCTTCAAAGCGTCCTGGCTCAACATGGGGCTCTTGCTCGTGGACCTCGGCCGGGGGCCGGAGGCCGCCGAGGCCCTCCGGAAGGCTTCCGTCCTAGAGACCGACGGCGCGCGCAGCGCGCTGATGCGCGAGAGCGCCGCGCGCCTGGGGACGGCCCGGTGAGCCGGAGCTCCGTCCTCGCCGTCGTGCTCGCCGTCGCCGCTCTCGGGCTCCATCTGCGCGGGCTGGGAGCGTCGGCGCTCTGGCAAGACGAGGCGGAGACGGCCGTCCTCGCCCAGCGCGTGCTCGCGCGCGGCCTGCCCTACGTCGACGACGGCCGCAACCTCGTCAGCCAGAACTCGGGTCGGGACGCCGACGCGCGCGGCCTGTGGAGCTACTCGCCCTGGCTGGCCCTCTACGCCGCCGCCGCGGGGCTGGGCGCCTTCGGCACGACGGCCTTCGCGGCGCGGCTGCCTTTCGCCCTGTGCGCGCTGGGGGCGCTCTTCCTGCTTCACCGGCTCTCGCGGCGCTGGTCGGGCTCCGAGGGGGTCGCCGCCGGAGCGGTCGCGCTGACCTTGGCCTCGGTCCCCTGGCTGCTCCACGCCCGCCAATGCCGTTGGTACGCGCTGGGGGCCCTGGCCGCGCTCTATCTGTGGTGGGCCTACGAGGAGTTCCTCGCCGGACGGCCGCGCGCGCGCCTGCACCTGGTCCTCTCCTCGGCGGCGCTCTTCCACGCCAACTTCCTCGTCTTCTTCGCCGTCGCCGGCGGCGTCGCCCTGCATTTTCTGGTCGTCGAGGCGCGCCGCCGCCCGCCCGAGCGCGCGGACTTCCGGGCGGGCGTGGCGCTGTTTTTCCTGCTCGCCCCGGCGATGGCCTACTTCCGCGTCTTCGCGCGGGCGGACGGGACGGGCGGCGTGCCCGTGTCGCGCCTTGGGAACCTCCGCGACCTGGCCTGGGGCTTGGACGCGCACGTCTTCCCCTTCTTGGCGGCGGCCCTGGCGGTCTGGGCGGCGCGCGGGCGGGAACGCTTGCGGCGGCCCCTGGCGCTCCTGGCGGGCGGCGCCGCCACTTTGGTTCTCGCGCCGCATTTCTTCTTCCGCTACCTCGTCGTCTTCATCCCGCTCGCCTCCCACGTGCTGGCCGAGACGGGGGCCTTCCTCGGCGAGCGGCGGCGGTGGGCGCCGGCGGTTCTCGTCGCCGCGTTCGCGGGGACGAACCTCCTGAGCGTGGGATTCTGGGGCGGGATGCGTCCCTTCTCAAAACGCGACCTGGCGGATTTCGCCGCCGAGCTCCGCGAGGCTCCGGCAGACCCATTGTCGGCGGCGGGGACCCTGCTCGCGCGCGAGGCCGAGCCGGGCGAGCTGGCCCTCGTCACCTACCCCGACCTCTCCTTCATGTTCCACACGCCGCTGCGGGTCGTCGGCGGCGCGCAGGGCGACCGGCCGGTCCGCGCCGGCGAGGTGCGCTGGGTCGTCGTCCGGACGGAGGCGGAGAAAGCCTCGTTCCCGCTCGACTGGTCCCTCTACGAGCCCGTCCCGTTGGGCGTCCCGAACGGGCCCTGGGGGAACCGCCCCGACCCCGGCCTGCACGTGTTCCGGACGCGGACGGACCTGCCGCCCGCCTTCATCTACCGGCGGCGTTGACTCCGGGGCGACCCGTGGTACAATCTTAACCCTGGCACCCCCCATGAAGAAACCCCTCCTGATCCTGCTCGCCGCCCTCCTCGCCGCTCCGGCCTCCGCCTTCGACGCGCCGCTGCGCGAGCGCCTGTCGGCCTTCGACGTCCCCGGGGTCGGCCAGGCGACGGCCGTCGCCGACGCGACCGCGGTCGAGAAGGCTCCGGCCTACGCCCAGGGCCATTACCTCGAAGCGGACCAGCTCGACGTCGTCCGGAACTTCCCGCCGCCGCCCGCCGCCGGCTCGCCTGAGTACCGCAGCGACTTCGCCGTCCTCCATGCCTGGCAGGCGCGCCGCACCGAGGAGCAGTGCGCGGCGGCGCAGGCGCAGTCGAAGGCCTCCTTCGAGTCGATGATGGGCTCCGTGAGCCCGTTCCCCCTCCCTTTGACCGGCGAGGCGAAGTCCTTCATCGCGGGCATGGCCTTGGACGGCGGCGCCGCGGTCGCCATATTGAAGGCGCGCTTCAACCGTCCCCGGCCGCCGTTGACCGACCCGACCCTCCGGGCGTGCATCGAACTGCCCAAAGGCAAGGCGTACCCGAGCGGCCATGCGACCATGGCGCGCCTCTACGCGCTGGTCCTCTCCGACCTCGTTCCCGCGCGCCGCGCGGAGTTCCTGGCCGCGGGCGACCTGGCCGCGACCTACCGCGTCCTCGGCGGCGTGCACCATCCTTCCGACATCGCCGCGGGACAGATGCTGGGCGACACCCTCTTCGCCGAGCTCAAGCGGAAGCCCGCCTTCAACGCCGAGCTGGCGCGCCTGCGCCGGTCCCTTCCTTAAGAAGTAGGTCCTCAGGGCTAGGCCCGTTGTCCGGCCCGTCTGGGCCGTAAGCCTCTGTCCCCGGGAGGCGGTCCCTGGTAGCCTATCCGTATGGATAAGAAGACCCGCCTCGCCCTCCTCTCTTGGCTCCTCGCCGCTCCCCTTTCCGCGCAGAACCGCGCGCGCGTGCAGACGCCGACCGTGCCCGTCATCGGCGGCTCCGCGCTCTCCGGCGTCGCGCTGGCCGGCCTCCGCGCCCCGAGCCTCGGCGCCCCAGCCCTCCCGACCTTGGCCGCACCGTCCGTGATGCCGAAGGCGTCCGTCCTCCCGGCGGTCCAGGCCTTCTCCCCCATCGTCTCGGCGCGCGCCGCCGTGATGGCCGCTCCGACGGGAGCCGCCTCAGCCGCCCTCCCCGAGGCGCCCAAAGCCGCGAAGCCCGGGCTGGCCTCCCTCGAGGACGCCGCCAAGCCCTTCGCCGACTCTCTCGGGCGCACGTCTCCGGAGGCCTCCGCCAGCCTCGGCACGACCTTCGACGCCTCGCTCTTGCAGCGCGCCGACGAGGCCGCCTCCGTCATCCCCGGCGTGCGCAACTGGCCCCGCGTGGCCGGCGTCGGCCTGGCCGCTCCCTTCAACGGCGTCAACGAGGAAAAGAAGGCCCCGACCCCGGCCCCGAAGAAGGCCGACGACGAGAAGTCGATGGGCAAATGGGAGCGCATCGGCACCGGCCTCCTGCTGGCCCTGTGCCTCGCCGGCAGCCTCTTCGCCTGGTACACGCTCTACGCCTCGATGGGCCAGGTCATGCAGATGGGCGAGCAGCAGATGTACCAGCAGTACTACGGCCCCGTCCCCACCATCGACGAGATCTTCGGCGGCCGCTAGAACCTAGGTCCAATGCCGGCCGTCCTCCTTGATGGCCGTCAAACCGGCGTAGCCCTGCCGCGGCCTAGAATATCCGGCCGATGCCGCTCCACGCCGCCCTCCTGCTGAGCGCGTTCCTCGTCCGCCCCGCGGGCGCCCAGGAAAGCCCCTACGCCGCCCGGGCCGTCAAAGTCCTCTCCGACCACCGCTTCGAAGCCGCGCCGTGGATCCCCGTCCAGGCCGGCCTCATCAAGAACCGCTTCGGGCTCGAGGCCTACCGGGTCCTCGCCGAGAACTACACGACCGTCACGCAAGAGGTCCTCGCTTACTGCAACGAGATCGACAACCCTCTCGCGCTCGAAGCTTTCAAGGCCTTGGCCGACAGGTATTCCCTCCTGATGCCCTGGCAGGTCCGCTGGGCGGGCGAGGTCAACACCCCGCGCGAGCTCGCGGCCTACCGGGCGGTCGTCGCCGGGCGCCATACGGAGCGCGAGGAGGCCGAGGCGGCCCTCCTCGACGGGCTCAAGGCGGAGTCGGACCAGCTCGCCGAGCGGCGCTGGAGCCTGCGCCGGAGCCGCCTCTTCCGCGACGTCCTCGAGCGGGCCCTGGCGGGCATCCCGGGGACCTGCCGGATGCGCCTGAGCGGCGCCGAGGTGCGGGTGCACGACATGCCGGGCCTGGAGCTCCCCGCGGCCACGGTCGCCCGTTACAGCGCGCCGGTCGCGGCCCCCGATGCCGGATCCTGCGGCGGGCGGCCCGGGCGCCTCAACGTCTACATGGCGCCGTTCCTCGCGACCCATGCCGAAGACGACGCGCGCTCGCTGGGCGAGCTCGTGATGCGGGAGGTCGGCTGCCGGAGCGCCCGCCCGCGGCAGGCTCCCGCCCCGCTGTTGGCCCGCGCCGACGACCTGCGGGACGCGCTGGGTCCCCTTCCGCGCAAGAAGACGACCGCGCGCTCCTGCGCCGTCCGCCGCTATCAGAAGCCCCGCATCGTCTCGCTGGACGTGGCGGAGTCGGTCCTCAAATCCGCCGGGAGCGCCGAGCTGGCCGCCGGCGACCTGAGCCGCGTGGCCGACCCCGCGGCTCCGCCCGAAACCGCTCCCGCCGCCCACTAAAAAGAAGGAGCCCCCGGCCGAGGCCGGGGGCTCCCATTCCTAAGCACCGCCTCAGTAGCGGTAGTTCTCGGGCTTGTACGGCCCCTCGGGCTTGAGGCCCAGATACTTGGCCTGCTTGGCGTTGAGCGTCGTGAGCTTCACCCCGATCTTCTTGAGGTGCAGGCGCGCGACGGTCTCGTCGAGCTCCTTCGGGAGGATGTAGACCTTGTTCTTGTACTTGCCCGTGCCCTTGTTCTTCCAGAGCTCCATCTGGGCCATCACCTGGTTCGTGAAGGAGTTCGACATCACGAAGCTCGGGTGGCCGTTGG
>SCTT01000117.1 GCA_004322435.1 bacterium | reverse complement strand
GGCGCCGCATCCCCAACGACCACAGCGTCGCGCTAGGCACCACGCCCTCGCCCGACAGAGAGACCGCGGCGTTCGGGGGGAAGGCGGCGACGGGCAGGCCGCGCACGGCGGCGCCCAGCGCGGCGGCCGCGCTCAGGGCCGCCAGCCAGGCCTTCATCAGAACTCCTTGCGGCGGAACAGGGCCGCCGTCAGGCCCAGGCAGACCGCCGCGTAGGCGACGGCGTAGAGGAAGCCCCACAACAGCGGCTCGCCCAGCCCGGCGCCGGGGATGTCCAGCCGGTCGCGGTAGTTGAGCAGCGCGAAGTTCGGGAGGATGTAGGCGGCGGGGGAGATCAAGGCCGGGAGGATTCCCGCGCTGCGTTCGGCGAGGAAGCGGATCTCCCCGACGAAGTGGCCCAGGACCCAGACGATGGCGGTCATCGTCATCGCCGAGAGCACCGAGGTGGAGATGAGCGCCAGCAAGGTGGCCACCGCCCCCGTCACGACGAGCTTGAGGAGGATGCCCCAGAAGGCGAGCGGCAGGTCCCAGCCCGGATGCCAGCCTTTGGCCAGCAGCAGCAGGGCCTGCGCCCCCACCATCGCGGCGGCGGCGGTGCCCGCGGCCGCCACCGTGCCGAAGTAGCGCCCGCCCAGGAAGGCGGCGCGGGGGACGGGCCGGGCGAGGATCAGATAGAGCGTCTTCTGCTCCATCTCCTGGATGAGCCCCGTCGCGGCGCAGTAGGCGACCGCGCCGCAGGTCATCACCTCGACGACGGCGAGCCCCATGTCGAAGAGGACGCGCAGCTCGACGTCGCCGGCGAGGACGCCCAAGAGCAGGCTCATGTAGACGAGCACGCCGCCGAAGAGGGCCACGACGGAGATGAAGCGCGCCCGCCAGAGCTCGCGCCAGGCGTTGGCGGCCAGGATGAGGACGGGGGCCATCAGCGCCCTTCCGCCGACGGCCGGACGGTCTCCACGAAGATGGTCTCGAGGTGGCCGGGGTTCGCCGCCCATTCCTTCTGCTCGACGAGGCGCGCCATCTTCCCCTTCACCACGATGCCGACGCGGTGGCAGAGGCGCTCCACATCCGAGATGCTGTGCGAGGCCAGGAGCATCGTCACGCCCTCGTCGTTGAGCTCCCGCAGGAGCTTGCGGACGTCGTGGACGGCCAAAGGGTCCAAGCCGCTGACCGGCTCGTCGAGCAGCAGAAGGCGCGGCTTGTGGAGGACGGCCTGCGCCAGGCCCAGGCGCTGGAGCATCCCCTTGGAGAACTCCTTGGCCGGCCGGTCGGCCGCGTGCGCGAGCCCGACGCGGGCCAAGAGCGGGCCGCCGCGCTCCGCCACCTCGGCTCCGGACAGGCCCGAGAGCGCGCCGTAGAAGGCGAGCGCCTCGCGCGGGGTCATCGAAGGGTAGAAGTAAGGGAGCTCGGGGAGAAATCCCACGTCCCGCAGCGACTCCTCGGAGCCGGGCGCGCGGCCGAAGACCTCCACGACGCCGGCGTTCGCGCGCAGCAGGCCCAGCGCGGTCTTCATCGCCGTCGTCTTGCCGTTGCCGTTCAATCCCAGCAGGCCGAAGATCTCGCCGGTGCGCACCTCGAGGTCGAGGCCGTCCAAGCCCCGCGTGCGGGTCACGCGGCCCAGATGCGAGCGCTCGTAGTCCTTCACGACGCCCTTGAGAGTAAGGGCGGTGGTGCTCACAGGACGACCCACCTCACGGTGCGGATGCCTTTGACCTTCTTGAGCTCGGACTGCAGCTCGGGAGTCAGGTCCTCGTCGACCGTGATGACCATGACAGCCTCGCCGTGGGGGGCGCGGCGGCCGACGCGCATGTCGGCGATGTTGACGCCGTGGCGGCCCAGGAGCGTCCCGACCTGGCCGATCATGCCCGGCTCGTCGGAGTTGGAGAGCACCAGCATCTTGCCCCTGGGCGTCACGTCGACCATCAGAGAGTCGAGGCGCGCCAGGCGGGGGCTGCCGTCCTCGGCGACCGCGCCGGAGACGGCGCGCTCGCCTTTGTCCGTGACCGCCGTCACCTCGAGGAGGCGCGCGTAGCCCTCCGGGGCGGGCGCTGAGGCCTCGGTGTGGACGATGCCGCGCTCCAGGGCGAGGATGGGGGCGTTGATGTAGCTCAGGGACTCCTCGAGGATGGAGGAGAGCGCCCCCTTGAGGGCCGCGACGGCGAGGGGATGGCGCTGCGGGGCGGGGAAGTCGCCCAAGAAGCGGCAGCGGACTTCTTTCAAGCCCCCGTCCATGGTCTGGCCGAGGAAGCGCCCGAGCGTCTCGGCCAGGTTCAGCCAGGGGCCCATGGCCTCGAGGAGGTCCGGGTCGAAGCCGGGGAGGTTGATGGCGTTGCGCACGACGCCGCGGGCGCTGAACTCGAGGACGCTGCGCGAGAGCTCCTCGGCGACCTTGAGCTGGGCCTCGGCGGTCGAGGCGCCCAGGTGCGGCGTCAGGACGATGTTCGGGGCCTTGCGCAGGACGCTGCCCTCCGGCAGCGGCTCGGGGTCGAACACGTCGAGGCCCGCCCCGGCGAGCCGGCCCGAGGTCAGCGCGGCGGCGAGGTCGGCGTCGTTGACGAGCTCGCCGCGGGCGCAGTTGACGAGCCGCGCGCCCTTCTTAAACCATGACAGCGACTGGGCGTCGATCATGTGCTTGGTCTTCTCGGTCAGGGGGACGTGCAGCGAGACGAAATCCGACTCGCCCAGGAGGTCCTTGAAGGGCTTGAGCTCCAGGCCCATCGCCTCGGCCTGCTTCTCGGAGATGTAGGGGTCGTAGGCCAGCACCTTCATCCCGAAGGCCACCGCGCGCTTGCCGACCTCGCGCCCGATGCGGCCCAGGCCCACCAGGCCCAAAGTCTTCCCGGCCAGCTCCAGGCCCATGAACTTCGAGCGGTCCCAGGCCCCGGCCTTCATCGAGGCGTCGGCGGCGGGGACCTTGCGGGCCAACGAGAGCATCAGCGCCCAGGTGTGCTCGCAGGCCGAGATGGTGTTGGCCGCCGGGGCGTTGATGACCGCGATGCCGCGGCGGGACGCGCCGGCGACGTCGATGTTGTCGACGCCGACGCCGGCGCGGCCCACGAGGCGCAGCGCCTTGGCCTTGCCCAGCCAGGCGTCGGTGACCTTGGTCTCCGAGCGCACCAGCCAGACGTGCGTGCCGCCGACGAACTCGCCCCACTTCGCCGCGTCTCCGACGGCCATCTGGAGCTCGACGCCGGGGTCCGCGGCCAAGGGCTCGAGGCCCTTGGGGTCGATCTTGTCGGTGACGAGGACCTTGAGGCGGCCTTTCGGGCGCATCTTACGCGTGCGTCGGCTGCAAGCGCTTCGCGAGGGCCTTGAGGCCCGCGTCGACGTCGGCCTTCTTGATCCAGCCCATGTGGGCGATGCGCACGATCTTGCCGTCGAGGTGCAGCTGGCCGCCGGCGATGGAGATGTGCTCGGTGACCCGGATGTCCTTGATGAGCTTCTTGCCGTCGACGCCCGCGGGGAGGTTCACGGCGGTCAGGATGTCCGCCGGGTCCTTCGCGAAGAGCGACAGGCCCATCTTCTGCACCTCGGCCCGCGTGTAGGCGGCGAGGGCGGCGGTCCGCTTCCACACGTTCTCGATGCCCTCCTCGCGGATGAGGCGCAGCGCCTCGGCCTGCGCGGCGACGAGCGTCACCGCGGGCGTGTAGGGGGTCTCCTTGTTCGGCAGGCTGCGGCGCATCGTGCGCCAGTCGAAGTAGAAGCGCGGGAGCTTGGCCGCCTCGACCGCGCGCCACGCGCGCTCGGAGAGCGCCGCGAAGGCCAGGCCGGGAGGGGCCATCAGGCCCTTCTGGGAGCCGGTGATGACGACGTCCAAGCCCCAGGCGTCCATCTCGAGCTCCTCGGCGCCGAGGCCGGAGATCGAGTCCACGACGACCAACGCGTCCGGCTGGGCCTCGCGGACCACGGCGGCCAGGCCGGCCAGGTCGTTGACGACGCCGGTGGACGTGTCGGTGTGCTGGAAGAACACGGCCTTGAGGCCCGGGTTCTTCTTGAGCGCCGCCCGGAGCTTCTCGGCGTCGGCGGCGTGGCCCCAGACCTCGTCGACCACGACGGGCTCGAGCCCGTAGGCGCGGGCGATCTTCGTGAAGCGCTCGCCGAAGGCTCCGGTCTGGTGCACCAGGGCCTTGTCGCCGGGGGACAGGAGGTTCACGACGGCCGACTCCATCGCGCCCGTGCCCGAGGCGGTCATCATCAAGACCTCGCCCTTGGTGCGGTACACGTACTTGAGGTCTTCGAGGGCGCGCGAGAACTGCTCGCCGAACTCCGAGGTCCGGTGGTGGAGGATGGGCTCGGACATCGCCTTGTACACGGAAGGCGGCAGCGGCGTCGGGCCCGGCGTCAGCAGGATGTAGTCCATGGTCCTCTCCTCGGCGTCTTACGCCTGCGGCGCGGCGTAACCCGCGCCGGTCTTGATCTTATGCCCCGGCTTCCACGGCGCCGCGGGGCGCGGCCGGCCGCCCCGGACGGCGGGCTCGAGGGCGCGGTCCAGGACGTCCGAGACGTGCGAGACGCCCACCAAGGTCAGCGCTTCGGCGACCTCCTTGGGGATCTCCTCGAGGTCTTTCCGGTTCAATTCGGGGAAGAGCACCGTCTTGATGCCGAGGCGCTGCGCGGCCATCACCTTCTCCTTGAGGCCGCCGATGGGGAGCACGCGCCCGATGAGGGTCACCTCGCCGGTCATCGCGAGCCCCGGCAGCACCGCGCGGCCCGACAGCCGGCTCGCGAGCGCCGTGGCGATGGCGATGCCCGCCGACGGGCCGTCCTTGGGGACCGCGCCCTCGGGCACGTGGATGTGGAAGTTGGTCGTCTTGAAGACCGAGTTCGGGATGCCGAGCTCCCGGGCCTTGGACTTGACGTAGGAGAGCGCCGCGCGCGCCGACTCCTGCATGACCGCCCCGAGCTTGCCGGTGAGCTGGATGTCGCCCTTGCCCGGAAAGGAGAGCACCTCGATGGGGAGCGTCGTGCCGCCCACCTCGGTCCAGGCCAGGCCGGTCGACACGCCGACCCCGTTCACGAAGCGGTCCTCGGGGGGGTACTTGGGGATGCCGAGGCGCTTGTGGACGTCGGCGGCGCGCAAGCGCGCCGTCTTCGCGCCGTGTTCCACGACCTCGCGGGCCGCTTTCCGGCAGAGCGCCGCGAGCTCGCGCTCGAGGCTGCGCACGCCGGCCTCGCGGGTGTACTCCTGGATGACGCGGAGCACGGCCTCGTCGTCGAGCTCGAGCTGACCCTTCTTCAACCCGTGCATCTCGAGCTGCTTGGGGATCAGGTGGGTGCGCGCGATCTCGAGCTTCTCTTTGTGGGTGTAGCTCGAGAAAGGGATGAGCTCCAGGCGGTCCTGGAGGGAGATCGGAAGAGC
>SCTT01000011.1 GCA_004322435.1 bacterium | reverse complement strand
TACTGGAGCATCTCGTAGTTGTAGCGGCCGGTCTCGGGGACCTTCGGCGCGCAGGCGGGCTTGCCCGGCGCCCGGTTCATCTGCTGCTGGGACTTCTGCACGTCGCGGCTGAACACGGTGACGCCGCCCTGCTCGCCGCAGACCCACTCCTTCCAGGTGCCGTTGGCGATCTGCCCCTGCTTGAAGGCCTCGAACTGAGGCTTGTTGAAGACCCGGGGGTCGGCGTTCGCCGCCCAGCCGTTGTTGCGGCAGGCCCAGTTCTTGGCCATCCGCACCGCGACGCCCTTCTCGTCCATGAAGACGAAGGCGTCGTCGGTCTCGAGCTGGATGTACTTGGTCTGCTCGCGGGCCTTGGCCGCCCCGTCGAAGGAGACGGACAAGAGCGCGCTCTGCAGGAAGCCCGCGTCGCCGGCCGCCGCCGGGCGGCCCTGGCCGCCCTCGAACATCTGGAAGACGTCCTTGAAGCGGCCCTGCAGGTCGTTTTGGGCCTCGGTCGCGGCCTTCAGCATCTTCGGGGTCGCCGGGCCGGCCTCCCGCATCGCGTCGAAGGTCGGCTGGAAGTCGCGCAGGCGCTCCTTGGGGTCCTGGCGGGAGTAGTTGACGATGACGCGCCCGATGGTCGTCAGCGTCCCGTCGGTGTCGGTGATGTAGCTGACGAGCGGGTCGCCCTTTCCTTTGATGACCTTGTTCGCCAACAGCTGGCGGACGGCCTCGACGGTCTCCGGTTTGGCGTTGGGGCCGGCGACCTCGGCCGCCTCATCCGCGGGCCCGGCGGCGAACGCCCGGCCGACGTAGGGCCCCGCTCGGAGCGCGGGGTCCAGCGCAGCCATGACGAAGGCCAGCAGGAGGGCTAGGGGTCGGCGCATATTGCCCTTACTGCCTAGGAGGATAGCCGGGAAGGCCCACTCCTGCTAGGGGGAAAAGGCCCAGGCCTCCCGCGGAGCGGAAGGCCTGGGGTCCTTGGGCCTAAGGTCCTATTTCGTCGAGACGCAGCGCCCGTTGTCCCACTTGGCGCCGCACTGGCCGCAGGCCGCGTGGTGCGTGAGGCCCCAGGAGGCCACCACGCCGACGCAGGAGTCGTTGCCGCTCGAGGTGTAGGCCCCGATGAAGCCGGACTCCTCCAGCTTGTCGCCATGCATCACGGCGCGCAGGTTGTAGGTCTGGTCCGGGTCGCCCTTGACGACCAGGCCGGAGATGGTCACCGGCTTGTTCGGGTAGCGCATCCCGCCCGCGCCTTCCTTCTTGTCGCTGAAGACGAGCGAGGGCATGCGCTTGACCCGCTTTTCCACCGTCTTGTCGCCTTCCTTGACCGAGCCGAGCGCGGCGAAGGACAGGTACCAGAGCTTGCGCCCCTCGTCCTCGGCCTGATAGAGGGCGGCGTCGGCGGGCTTCGGGTCGACGCGCAGCGCCTGCTTGCCCTCGGGGTTCTGCCAGGACTCCCCGAACGGGAGCTTGCCGTCGTACTGGATGTTGCCCGCCGCGTCGAGCGCCAGGCCCTGGCCCGCGCCGGGGACGTTTCCGGGCGACTGGTCCGGGCCGCCCGAGCAGTTGTTCAGCGTCACCGTCGGCCAGATGTTCGAGCAGTTCTTGTTGTCGACGTTGACGCTGATGCGGCCGCCCTTCGCCTTCTCGAAGCCTGCGGCCAGCCAGTTGGAGTTCCCCTTGGCGACCGCGTCGAGGTTGGCGATGATCTTGGCCTCGTCGCCGGTGTAGCCGGCGTACCTCAAGACGGCCGAGAGGACCGCCTTGTCCTTCACGCCCTTGAAGCCCTCCCCGTAGAGGAACTCGCCGGCGTCGCCGACGACCTTGAGCTTGTTCATGCCGTCGTCGACCAGGTCGAAGTTCTTTAAGTCGATGAACTTGTAGCCCTTGTTGCTCTTGGTCTGCAGCCAACGCCCCTCGAGGACGTCCTCGTCGAGGTCGCCGGCGCCGGACCCGTCGACGAGGCCCGCGTACTGCGGGTGCGTCATCCGGCC
>SCTT01000116.1 GCA_004322435.1 bacterium | reverse complement strand
CCGTCTTGGCGCGCCAAGTCGAACGCGCACGCCCGGCCCTGCATCCCCGCCCCGACGATCATGAATCGCATAGGAAACCCCTCTGAGGGCCCTATCCTACCAAGTCCGGATTATCGGCGGGCCAGCGGGATGGCGCGGCCGTGCGGGGAGACCCCCAGCCAGCCGAGCGCGCGGTCGAGGGCGGACGCGCCCATCAGGCGCCGCGCGGAGCGGCCCATCGCCAAAGTGCCGAGCGGGCGTTCTTCGCCGTCGGCGCCGATGAGGGAGGCCTCGACGCGCAGGTCCTTCTCCTTGGCGACGTCGAAGAAGCTCCTGAGCCGGCCCGCGTCGGCCTTCTGCCCGGCCAGCACGGCGCGCCACTCGGCGGCGACGTCGTCGGGGAGCGGCTTCTCCGCCAGGAGCTCGGCGAGCGTGGGCATCCAGACCGACCGGGCCGAGCGGTCCTTCTGCACCATCGTCAGCCGCACGCGCGCGCGTTCGGCGTCCTGGACCGCGAGGGGCTCCCCGAAGCGGCCCACCTCGGCCCCCAGGCCGCCCTCCGACTCGACGAAGATGAGCCCGGTGTTCTCCTTGCGCCGGGCGAGGATGCCCGAGAACTCGACGTGCGCGGCGGTCAGGACCTTGACGGCGTGCACGCCCGGCTCGGCGGCGAGCTCCTTGAGCACGGAACGCCGCCGCCACCAATAGCGCGCCTGCAGGTCGGCCAGGCTCTGGGCGGTGATCATCGGCGGGAGCTTCACGAGCTCCAAGGCCAGCACGGCCAGCCCGGCCGTCACGGAGCCGGTGGCCTGCCAGACGAGGGCCGCCTTCACGAACTGGAAGCCGGTCTCGAGCGCGTAGTGGAGCACGCGCGCGACGGGCCCGAGCTCCACGGTCTCGCGCAGGGGTTTGGCCAAGAGGTGGAGCGTCCGTGTCTTCGGGGCCGACGCGGGCGGGGCGAGGCGCGCCGCGGGGGCGGGTGCGGACGGCGTCGGCTCGACGACGGCCGCCGCGGCCGCGCGGCGCTCGCCCATGACCGACTGCCAGAGCGCCTCCCCGGCCTCGCGCGTGGGGGCGGGGCCTTTCGAGAAGTCGGCGACGGCGGCCGCGCCCGAGGCGAGGAAGGCGGGGAGGGGCTTGGGCGCAGGGGCGGCGACAATCCCTCTCCCGCTTGCGGGAGAGGGTAGGGTGAGGGTGGGCAAGAGGGCGGCGCTCAGCGTCGGGGCCGGCAGGACGAGCGGCGTCGGCGCGCCCAGGGGCGCGCGCAGGACCCCGCGCAGGGACACGGCGGTCTGGGCCTGCGCGCTCCCCGCCAGGAGGAGGGCGCAAGCCAGCCTCAGCAATCTCATCCTCGCCAGGATACCCGCGGGGCTAAGACGGCGGGAGAGCCTTCCGTCCCGGCGCCCTGGGCCCCGGTCCTAGGAGTCGAAGGTCTCGAGGCCGACGAGGACCCAGCCGGCGGCGGGGTCCTTAAAGCCCAGCGAGCAGTGCGCGCAGACCGGCGCGGCGGGGGGGATGGCGGCGCCGCAGCCGGCGCAGTGGGCGGAGCGCAGCAAGGTGTTCTGTTGGGAGACGACGCCCGTCCGGCGGGCCAAGGTCAGCGTGGTCCGGCGCTTGCGCGAAGGGGCGTCGGGCCCGCCTTCGCGCCCGGCCCAGCGGACGAGGACGGGGGCGTATTCGAACCCGTCCGCGCTCCGCCGGACCTGCGCCTCGACGGCGCCCACCCCGCAGTCGAAGAAGGCGGCCCGGCCCACCCCGGACGTCCGGAGCGCGGCGATGCCCTCCTCGCTGCACCAGCCTTCGAGCGCCGCGACGTCCTTGTCGGCCAGGCAGCGCTGCCAGCGCCAGAAGAGCATCGAGGCCCGGTCTTCGAGCTCCTGGGCCGAGTCCGCGGGGGTCCCGTGCCATTCGGATTCCTGGGTGATCTCGGCCAGCACCCAGTCGAACTCGCCCGAGTTGACCCAGCATCGGCACTGCGGGCAGACCGCGGACGCGTTGACCGCGAGGGCCGCGCCGCAGCCGGGGCAGAAGCCCTCGACGGCGCCGGGGCTGACGCGGCCGCGGGCGGAGGCGGAGCGCACGAAGGACCAGTACTCCACGAAAGCCGAGTCCTCCTCCGAGAGGAGCGAGCCGTCCCGGACCGAGACGTAGCGGTCCTTGCAGGACGCCGCGAAGCGGACGTCGACGGCGTCGAAGCGCCGGCCGGGCGCGGCGTCCGCCGCGACGGAGCGGTTGACCCGCAGGTCTTCGAGCTTGTTGAGCCGGCCCTCGCGGCGCTGGAGCTCGAGGAGGAGCTGGAAGCGCTCGTAGACCCCGTCCGAGAGGAGCGCGGCCGCCGGGGTCATGTCCCCGGTGCTCCAGGCCTCCTGGACGCGCCGGAAGGCGGCCTCGGCCCGGGCCAAGAAGGCGTCCTCGTCGAAGGAGGGGTCGGCGGTCTTGAGCGCGGCGAAGCCGGCCGCGGCGGCGGGCGTCCGGGAGGCGCCGAAGCTGGGGCCGTTCTCGAGCCAGCGGACGAGCAGCAAGACGACGACCAAGAGGACGAGGAGGCCGGTGAAGAGCTGGGCCTCGAGCGGGGACATCGGCGTGCTGCGGCCGTAGGAGCCGGAGCTCGAGGAGCGGTACCCGCCGCCCGAGGAATAGGAGCTGCCCGAGGAGTAGGAGCTCCCGGACGAGTTCGAGGAATGGGAGGACCCGCTCGAATAGCTGCCGCCGCCGCCCGCGCGCGCGTAGGCGGCGGCCGGGGCGGCCAGGGCCAGCGCGAAAAAAAGGGCGGCCCGCCTCACGGGTCCAGTATGGGTCCGGACCCGTCCCCTGTCAATCGTCAGAGGTGCTACAATCACGCCGATGGGGAAATGGCTCGTCTTGCTCCTCCTGGCCGCCGGCTGCGCCCAGCTCCACCGCGCCGGCCCCGCCAAGACGCCCAAGCCCGGGCCCAAGGACGCGGCGGCGCGGACCGCGCCCCGCCCCGCGGCCGACCCCGAGGCCCAGAAGCGCGCCTACGGGCGGGCGATGAGGCTCTTCACCGAGGAGAGCTACACCGAGGCCAAGAAGGCCTTCACCGAGGTCGTGCGCCTGGGGCCGGACACCGAGCTCGGCCAGAAGGCGCGGACGAACCTCAAGAAGGTCGACCAGATGCTCCAGAGCCTGCGGGAGATCGAGGGGAAGTGATCCCCGAAGCGCTGCGCTCGCGCCTGCCGGTGCCCGTGCCGGCGCCGGTCCAGCGGCTGGGCTCCACCGCCGTCGAGGTCTACGTGTTCTTCTCCTCGATGAGCTTCCGCTACAAGATCGCGGGAGCCCTGCTGGCGACTTTGTGCCTGGCCATCGGGTCCTTGGGCCTGGTGACCTTCTCCCAGCAAAAGCGCGTCCTCCAGGGGGAGATGTCGAAGCGCGCCGAGGTCCTCGCGCTGCAGCTGGCGGGCGCCGGCAAGACGGCGCTCCTCACCAAAGACGAGCTGGCGGTCGCCTCGGTCATCCGCGAGCTCCAGAAGATGCCCGAGATGTCCTACGCCCATGTCCTCGACAAGGACGGGAAGGTCTTCGCCTCGAGCTCGCTCGAGGCCAAGAACAAGCTCCTGTCCGGGGCGTCGGACCTGGCGGCCGCCGGGACGAAGGCGCTCTTCTTCCAGGAGACCGCCGTCGGCGGCGACCCGGTGCTCGAGGCCGCGGTCCCCATCGTCTCGCGCCTCGACGGCCGCGAGATCCGGGTCGGCACCGCGCGCCTGGGTCTCTCGCGCAAGGAGCTCGTGGCCGCGGTCCGGCGCCAGAAGGGCATCTTCGTGGCGGTCACGGCCGGCTACATCCTGCTCGGGCTCGGCATCTCCTTCGCGCTGGGAAACGTCCTGAGCCGCCAGATCGTGATCCTCGTGACCGCGATGAAGGTCGTCTCCGAGGGCGACCTCGACCACACCGCGGCGGTCGAGTCGTTCGACGACGTCGGCCGCATGGCCGAGAGCTTCAACGACATGATCCTCAAGCTCCGGGAGAAGCTCCATATGGAGCGCTACCTCTCCCAGGGGACTTTGGCGCTCATCTCCAAGATGCGCGGCGGCGAGAAGATGCGGCTGGGCGGCGAGCGCCGCCGCGTGACCGTGCTCTTCTCCGACATCCGCGGCTTCACCGCGATGACCGAGGTGCTCGACGCCGAGGAGATCGTCGGGCTCCTCAACCTCTATCTGAACCTCCAGGCCGAGGTGGTCACCCAGCACGGGGGCACGGTCGACAAGTTCGTCGGCGACGAGCTGATGGCCATCTTCGACGGCGACGGCGCCGAGGCCAGCGCCGCGCGCGCGAGCGTGGAGATCCACGGCTTCATCGACTCGCTCAACGCCGCGCGCGAGAAGGCCGGCCGGCGCCTGGTGCGCATCGGCATAGGCCTCAACGCCGGCGAGGTCATCATGGGCAACATGGGCTCCGAACAGCGCATGGACTACACGGTCATCGGCGACCCGGTGAACGTCGCCGCGCGCCTGTGCGGCGCGGCCCAGCCCGGCCAGGTCATCATGAGCCGCGCGGTGCGCGAGGCCCTGGGCGAGGACTGCGCCTGCCAGGCCCTGGCCCCGCTGCCGGTCAAGGGCAAGAAGGAGCCGCTCGAGGTCTTCACCTTGCTCGGGATGAAGAACGCCCAGCGCCGCCACCGCCGCAAGCCGGTGAAGCTCCCCGCCACGTTCTCGCTGGCCGGGCTCACCGACGAGCCGCAGCCCGCGACGGTGCGGGACTTGAGCCGGAGCGGCTGCGTGCTCGAGGTGCGCCAGCCCCTGGGCGCCGGCTCCCAGCTGCAGCTGAGCGTCGAGGAGCCCGCCTTGGACCGCCTGAGCCGCTGGCCCGTCGTCGTCCGGCACCTGCGCAAGGCCGGAGGTGGGTATCTGGTGGGGGTCATGTTCGCCGACCTCGACGACGAGACCGCCGGCCAGGTCTCGGAGTTCGTCCACAAGGTCGACACGGTCGTCGCGGCGCGCCCGGAGCCCGCCGAGCCTCCGGCGACCCTCGTCGAGGGCCCCGCCGAGCCGTGAACGCGCTCGCCCGCCGGCTCTGGACGCTGGACCCTTCCTGGCACTACCTCAACAACGGCTCCTTCGGGGCCTGCCCGCGCCCCGTGCTCAAGGCCCAGGACGCCTGCCGCGCGCGCATGGAGCGCCAGGCGGTCAAGTTCATGGACGAAGAGCTGCCGGGCGGCCTGCGCAAGGCCGCCGACGCGCTCGGGCGGTTCGTGGGCGCGCAGGGGCGGGACATCGTCTTCGTCGACAACGCCACCGCCGCGGCCAACGCCGTGCTGCGTTCTTTCCCCTGGCGCCGCGGCGACCGGTGCCTGATGGGCTCCCACGCCTATCCGGCGGTGCGCTTCGCGGCCGAACGCCTGGCGGCGGAGCGGGGCTTTAAGGTCGTCTACGCCCGGGTGCCGTCCCGCGTCCGCGGGCCGAAGGACATCGTCGAGGCCTACGCCCGCGCGCTCGGCCCGCGCACGCGCCTCGTCGTCGTGGACCACATCGCCGCGCCGTCCGCTTTGGTATTCCCCGTGCGCGACATCGCCCGCGCCGCCAAGGCCGCCGGGGCGCGCGTCCTCGTGGACGGCGCGCACGCTCCCGGCCAGATCCCCCTCGACCTCTCGGCTCTGGGCGTCGACTATTACACGGGGAATCTCCATAAATGGCTGTTCGCTCCCAAGGGCAGCGCCTTTTTGTGGGCGCGGCGCGCCGTCCAGGACGGCCTGGTCCCCGTCGTGACCTCCAACAACGCGGGTCAGGGCTACCTCAAGGAGTTCGAGTGGACGGGCACCAAGGACCCGAGCCCGTACCTGTGCTCGCCGGCGGGGCTGGCCTTCCATAAGAGGCTGGGCGGGCGCGCCTTGATGGACCGCAACCGGGCCCTGGCCTGGGCGGGCGCCGTCATCGTCGCGGGCCGCGCCGGGCTGGCCATCCCCGCGGCGCGGGAGATGTACGCGGCGCTCGTGCCCCTCGTCTTGCCCAAACGGCTGGGCTCGGGCCCCGCGGCCGCCCAGAGCGTCCACGCGGCGCTTCTGG
>SCTT01000115.1 GCA_004322435.1 bacterium | reverse complement strand
CCCGCGGTAGGGCCGGGTGGAGGCCAGCGGCGGGGTTTGATACACTGGGCACCTCCCCATGAAGCAAACAGCCCACCTCGCCCTCGCCCGGAAATACCGCCCGCAGCGCTTCGAGGACGTCGTCGGCCAGGACTCCGTCTCGACGACCTTGCGCAACGCGGTCGCCTCCGGCCAGGTCGCCCACGCCTACCTCTTCTTCGGCCCCCGCGGCATCGGCAAGACGACCTCGGCGCGCCTCCTGGCGAAGGCCTTGAACTGCGCGAAGGGCCCGACGCCCGACCCCTGCGGCACCTGCCCGTCGTGCCTCGAGGTGACGGCCGGCAACGGCATCGACGTGCTCGAGCTCGACGCCGCGAGCCACACGCAGGTCGACAAGATCCGCGAGATGATCATCGAGACCGTGTCGCTCGCGCCCACGCGCGACCGGCGCAAGGTCTTCATCATCGACGAAGTCCACATGCTCTCGAACGCATCGTTCAACGCCCTGCTCAAGACCCTCGAGGAGCCGCCCGCCCACGTCGTCTTCATCCTCGCGACGACCGAGCTCGCGAAGATCCCCGCGACCATCGTCTCGCGCTGCCAGCGGTTCCGCTTCCGCGCCGTCGCCCCCGAGGACACCGTGGCCGCCCTCGAGCGCATCGCGAAGGCCGAGAAGGCCAAGGCCGAGCCCGAGGCGCTGGCCTTGATCGCCAAGGCCTCCGGCGGCGCGCTGCGCGACGCCCTCTCGCTTTTGGACCAGGCGATGGCCTTCGCCGACGGCAAGGTCACCGCGCAGACCGTCGCGGGCCTGTTGGGCGCCCTCCCCGAGGACATTTTGCTCGGCGCCGCGAAGGCCATCCTCGCCAAGGACGCCGCCGGGCTCTCGCGCGAGCTCTCGCGCGTGGAACAGGACGGGTTCGACCCGGCGCAGCTCTTGAAGGATTTGCGCGAGCGCCTGCAGGGCCTCTACCGCCGGTCGCTCGGCGTCGGCGCCGACCCCGGCCCCGGCTGGTCCGAGCTGGCCGGGCAGCCGCCCGAGACTTATTCGTTCCTCATCAAGCGCATCAACGCGACGCTCGAGGACCTGCGCGGCTCGGACACGCCGCAGCTGGCCTTCGAGCTGGGCGTCTACGGCCTGCTCGAGTCCGCCTACGACCTGCGCGGCTGGGTGCAGCGCCTCGAGGCGCTCGAGCGCCGGCTCGCCGGCGGCGCGCCCGCCTCGCCCCCGCCCCGCCCCGCCCCGGCCCCCGCGCCGATGCCGCTGCCCTCCCGCGCGCCGATGACGCCCGCTCCCGCGCCGCGGCCCGCGACGAAGGCGCCCGTCGCCGCGGCGGAGCCCGGCACGGCGTGGTCGGCCGTGCTCGCGGGCCTCGAGTCCGACAAGCCCGCGCTGGCCGCGGCCTTGGCGGCGGCCAAGCTCGTCGTTTCCGGCGACTCCTGGACTTTGCTCTTCGGCAAGGCCTTCGACAAGGACCGTGCCGAGCGGGAGAGGGCCCTCGTCGAGTCGCGGCTCAAGGCCGCCGGCTCCTCGGCCGCGCTCGTCTTCGCGGTCGAAGAGGTTGACGCCGGCTGGCAGGATGCCGCCGAGGCCGACCCCGCCGCCGGAGACGCCGCGGTCCAGAAGGCGTTGGGCGTCTTCGGCGGGCGCGTGCGCCCCGCCCCCAAGAAGAAGCCCTAGCCGCCCATGAAGAGCTTCGACAAGCTGACGGCCGCCCTGCGCCGCCTGCCCGGCGTGGGCCCCAAGCAGGCCGAGCGCCTGGCCCTGCACCTGGTGCGCGCGCCGGCCTCCGAGTCCGAGGCGCTCTCGGCGGCGCTGCGCGAGGCCAAGGCCCGCGTGCGCTCCTGCGCGGTCTGCCTCGACTACACCGAGAACGAGACGTGCCGCCTCTGCTCCGACCCCGGCCGCGACAAGAGCGTCATCTGCGTCGTCGAGCAGCCGCCTCACGTCTCGGCCCTCGAGCGCTCGCACGGCTATACCGGGCTCTACCACGTCCTCCACGGCCGCCTCTCGCCGCTGGCGGGCCTGGGCCCCGAGAGCCTGCGCACGGCGGAGCTCGAGGCGCGGCTCAAGGCCGGGGGCGTCGCGGAGGTCGTGCTCGCGACCGACCCCGACACCGAAGGCGAGGCGACGGCGCTCTTCCTGGCCCAGCTCCTCAAGGCCTATCCGGTGCGCGTGACCCGCATCGCCCAGGGCGTGCCGATGGGCGGCCACCTCGACTATTTGGACGAACAAACGGTTTCCTGCGCGCTCAAGGCGCGCCGGGAGTTCACTGCCAGCTAGGGGACAAATGCGCTACGAAAACATTCTCGAGACCGTCGGTGCGACGCCGCTCATACGCCTGGGCAAGATGTCGGAGGGGCTCAAGCCCAAGATCTACGTCAAGGCCGAGTTCTTCAACCCGGGCGGGTCGGTCAAGGACCGCATCGCCATCTCGATGATCAGTGACGCCGAGAAGCGCGGCAAGCTCAAGCCCGGCGGCACCATCATCGAGGGCACCTCGGGCAACACCGGCATCGGCCTGGCCCTCGTCGCCGCGCAGCGCGGCTACAAGCTCATCTTCACCATCACCGACAAGCAGTCGCGCGAGAAGATCAACTTCCTGAAGGCTCTCGGCGCCGAGGTCATCGTCTGCCCCACCGCCGTCGAGCCGGCGGACCCGCGCTCGTACTACTCCGTGGCGGCGAAGCTCGCCAAGGAGATCCCGAACGCGTACTACCCGAACCAGTACGAGAACCCCGAGAACCCCGCGGCGCACTACCGCACGACGGGCCCCGAGCTCTGGAAGGACACCGACGGGAAGATCACGCACTGGGTGGCCGGCATGGGCACCGGCGGGACCATCAGCGGCGCCGCCAAGTACCTGCGCGAGAAGAACCCAAAGCTTAAGGTCGTCGGCGTCGACCCGGTCGGCTCGCTCTACTACGACAAGATCATGCACAACCGCCTGGGGAAGGCCAAGCCGTACGTGGTCGAGGGCATCGGCGAGGACATCTTCCCGTCGACGATGGACTTAAAATGCGTGGACACCGTCATCACGGTGCCGGACAAGGAGTGCTTCCTGACGACCCGCCGCCTCGCGCGCGTCGAGGGCATCTTCACCGGCGGCTCGGGCGGCGCGGCGGTCTGGGCGGGCTTGGAGCACGCCAAGAAACTCAAGAGCACGGACCTCATGGTCATCCTCTTGCCCGACACCGGGATGCGCTATCTGTCCAAGATCTACAACGACGAGTGGATGAAGGAGCACCAGTACGTCGAGGACTCGGTGCGCCTGACCGCCGGCGACGTGGTGCGCCTGAAGAAGGGCGGCCGCAAGCTCGTCGCGGCCAGCCCCACGGACACCTTGCTCGGCGCCCTGGCCAAGATGCGCAAGCTCGACATCAGCCAGCTCCCCGTCGTCGAGAAGGGCCGCCCCACCGGCGTCATCTTCGAGGATTCGGTCATGGGGCGCCTGCTCAAGGGCGATGACCTCAAGAGCCGCATCGTGCGCGAGGTGATGGGGCCTCTCTTGCCGACCGTCACGCCTTCCGAGCGCATCGACACCGTGATGCAGAAGATCTCGGCCGGCTCGCCGGCGGTCCTCGTCACGACGGCCAAGGGCCGCTGGGACATCATCACGAAGTACGACGTCCTGCAGGCCGTCAGCCGCATCGCCGAGGCCTAGACCCTCACCCTTCCCTCTCCCGCGAGCGGGAGAGGGACCGAGGGTGAGGGGACCTAGAACCGCCTAGGTCCCTCGCCGGCCGTCGGGGGCCCCTGTGGCCCTCGGCTCCGGGCCCGTCCCCGCCCATCCTATAGGCGCGCGCACGCGCGCGCGAACGATGCGACTCCTGGCCGCTCTCCTGAGCGCCGCCGTCGCGGCCCCCTGCTGGGCCGTGCCGGCCGCGCCGTCCCCTTTGCCGCCTTCGGCGGCCCGTCCCGGGCCGGCCGGCGCCGTCCCCGCGCCCGAGTCCCGCGACGCCTGGGCGGCGGACGCGGCTGAGCTCGCCGACCAGCTCGAAGTCGGCGCGGCGGGCGATCCCGCGCGCCTCTCGGCGCTCCGGGCGGGCTTCCTCGAGCTGCGCGGCCGCTGGCGCAAGCTCGGCACGGCGGAGCGCGCGGAGCTGGGGGCGCTGCGCGCGCGCCTGAGCCGAGCCGCGCGCGAGGCGCTGGGCGAAGAGGCTCTGGGGGACTCCGAGGAGGGGGAGGCGCTCCCGCCGCCCGTCCGCCGCGACCTCGACGCGGTGTCGGACTCGTTCGAGCGCGCCGGCGTCTATTTCGACCAGGCCAAGGCCCTGCGCGCCGTCCCCGTCGCCGTCGACGGCGGCGTGCCGCCTCCCGTGTTCCGCCTCGCGCACCCGAAGCGCCCGCAGGCCGGGGCACGGGCTCACGTGGGGGGCGTCCTCAAGGGGGTCGCGCCCGGCGGGCGGAGGGCGCGGCTGCGCGCCCTCGGCCTATCGACCCTCTCGGCCCTCGGGCGCGGCGTGCCGCCGCCCGAGACCCTCGAGCCCTTCGTCGACTGGCTCGAACGGGAGGCGGTCACCCCTTCCGGCGGCGTCCGCGTCGGGCTCGTGGTCGAGGTGACGCCCGAGCTCGAGGTCTACGCGCGGGCAGGGGCCGGCCCACGGCGGCGCGGCCCCGCGTTGCGGCCCTGGGACGTCCACCGCCTACCGCCGCCGGCTCTCGCGCCGCCGCCGGCCGCCGGAGGAGTTCAGAAGAAACCGGCGCGCGTCGCCGGGCGCAAGTTCCCGCGCAACAGCATCAAGCTCGGCAAGGGATTCGGCGGAGGGGGCGGGGGCGGCCGAGGCGGGGGGCGTCGCGGCGGACGCGGGGGCGGACGCCGTTCGGGCGGCGGCGGCAAGGGTTTCGGCGGCGGAGGCGGCGGGGGAGGAGGAGGCGGCAAGCGCGGCGGCAACACCGCGATGTCGGGGCGCGCGCCCTCCGGCCGCGGCCCGGGCGGAGGGGGCGGAGGGGGTGGAGGCGGGCGCCGCGCCGGTTCGCCGCCGTCCGGCCGCAAAGGGGCGGCTGGGGCCGTTCGCGGAGGGCCGGGAGCGCCCGGCGCTCCGAAGGACGCCCCGCGCGGCGGCCCGATGCGTTCTCAGGGGAAGACGGGCCGCGGCGCGGCGCGGCCGGCGAAGGCGGCTCCGGCGGCGGCGCCGGTCACGGCCGCGAAAGGAACCCCCAAGAAGGCCGCGCCCGCGCCGGCGAAGAAAGCCAAGGGAGGCTCGCCGTCTGTGTCCATCGGCGCGCCCGGGGCCCCGCTCCCGTCGGTGTTCCGGCCTTTCGAGGCCCGCAAGTTCGCGAAGGTGTCCCCTCCGAAGAAGACGAAGGACTCAGCGCGCGCCGTGGATTCGGCGGGCCAGGGCGGCCGCCGCGTCCGGGGAAAGGCCCCAGGCCGTGCGAAGCTCGTCGGTCCAGGCCGTCAGCGCCGCCTCGCGGGTCAGAGCGCCCGCGCCGGCCAGCTTCGCGACGCGCGCGTCGGCGCGGGCGGCGACGTCGGGAAAGTCGGCGTGCCCCGCCGTGAGGGCGGGGTCCGGCGTGAGCGGAAGGAAGTAGCTGCCCCCGGCGGAGGTCCGGTATTGGAGGAAGGCGCCGCGGCCCCCGACGGAGGCCGTGAGGGCGGCCGAGGCCGCGGGGTCGCCGACGGCCAGGACCGGGGCCTTCGCGTAGCCGGCTTGGGCAAAGGAGGCGCTTAGACGCTCGCGCGCCTTGAGGACCTCGAGGGCCGCGACGTCCCCGGCGTGGCCCACGATGCCGGCGCGCTCGCGCGCGAAGCGCTCCGCCGCCTCGCCGACGTCGGTCTGCTGGTCGATCTTGCGCCGTGCGATGCGCCCGAACAGGCGCGGGCGGCCGACGAAGCGCTCGCCCTTCGCGGCCTGCGCGGGGTCGCGGGCGACGCCGATGCCGGCGCCCACGTGCGGCAGTTCAGAAAGACCCGCGGTCGCCTGGCGCGCCCCGTCCCTGAGCCCCGGGGAGGCGTCCACGACGGCGGCGGCCGCCTCGGGGTTGCGGCTCCGGGCGTTCCAGAGGTCCCGCGCCCCGGACAGCGGGTCGGAGCCGAGGCGGGCCATCAGGTCCTTCTTGACGGCTTCTTTGTGAGCTTTGAGCGCGGCCTCGGCCCGCGCCCCGTCCTTTTCGCCCGAGACGACCAGCACGACGGCCGGGCGGCCGCTCTTGGGAGCCGGGGGCAGGACGACGGGGGCGTCGAGGTGCGCGGCCTTCGCAATCTCGCCGGGGGAGATGGCGGGGGGGACGACCGAGCGGAGGTGCGACTCGACCCGGGCGGCGACGCCCGGCGTGCGCGCCCACTGGCGGTCCGAGGCGGCGCGCTGGCGGGCGATGTCGGCCTCCTTGGCGGCGATGCGGGTTTCGAGCTCGCGGCGGCGCGCGCCGCCGTCGAAGGCGGCGCCGACGGCGTCCCGCATGGCCGGGTCGACCTTCGAGTCGCGGGCGAAGCGCTCTAGGTTCGCGGGGTCTTCCTTTTGAGGAGGCGGCGCGTTCCGGCCGGCCCGCACGGCCCCGGCCAAAGCCTGATTGAGGCTGCGCGAACGCGGGTCGGGGGAAAGGGGGCGGGGCGCGCCGTCGGCGGCCTCGAGGTAGAGCCCTTCGGGGCGGGGCGGGTCGCCGGCGGCGGCGGGCAGGAAGAGGAGCACGGCGGGCTTGCCGTCGACCAGCGCGCCAAAGCGCAGGGTGTCCGGGGGGCCGGCGTGGACATCGGCGTGCTGGATGTAGCCTTGGGCGGCCAGGGAGCCGTAGAGCTTCGAGTCGGCCAGCTTGTGCTGTTCGGCGAAGGTGGAGAGGCGCTTGGCGCGCTCCTCGTCGGCGCCGGGGTCGGCCGCCGCCGGCAGGGCCAAGGACAGCAGGGCCAGGGTCCACCACCTCATGGGGGGACTATGCGCCGGCCGCTCCGGGACCTCACGGAGCCGTAGGCCTATGAGGGGCCTGGGTCCTTCGGCCTAGAAGCGGGACTTTGGGAGCTTGGCGCGCGGGTCGACGGACTGGTTGCCGACGCGGAACTCGAAGTGGAGGTGCGGCCCGGTGGATTTTCCGGTGTTGCCGAGCAGGGCGACGACCTGGTTGGCCTTCACCTGCTGCTGCTCCTTCACTTTGATCGAGTCGTTGTGGGCGTAGAGCGTGACGGTGTCCTCGTCGTGGCGGATGATGACGACGTTGCCGTAGCCGCGCAGGCGGTCGCCGGCGTAGAGGACCTTGCCCGGGCCCATCGCGAAGACCGGCGTCTTCATGTCCGCGGCCAGGTCCATTCCGTGGTGCTGGCGGCCCCAGCGCCGGCCGTATTCCGAGCTGACGACGCCGGCCTCGAGCGGCCAGCGCCAGGCCCCGTCGTATTTTGGGATGGGGAACGGCGGCGGCTTCGGCGGAGCCTTGGGCGAGCCCTTGGGTCTGGGCGCCCCCGGCGGCAGCGGCGGGGCTTTTTTCAGGACGCCGGCGCCGTAGAGGACGTTGAGCACGTCGCTTTGGTCGAGCGAACCCGAGTCGTGGTATTTCCGCAGGACATGGGCCACCTTCGCGTACCGGTCCCATTGCGACAAGGCGGCGCGGCCCTGCGGCGTGGTCCTGGCGACCTCCCGGGCGACCTTTTCGGCGGTGGCGCAGCCGGTCAGGAGAAGGAGCAGCCCCAGCAGGCGGCGGTGGTCCATGCCGGGGGATTCTAGCACCCTTCCTTTATAGAATGTCCCATGCCCGACACCTTCGAGAAAGCCCGCTTCGCCACCAAGGCCGTCCACGCCGGCCAGCCCCCGGACCCCACGACCGGGGCCATCATGACCCCCGTTTACCTGACGAGCACGTACGTCCAGGAGGCCCCGGACGTCCACAAGGGCTTCGACTACGCGCGCAGCAACCACCCGACCCGCCTGGCCCTCGAGCGCAACCTGGCCGCCCTCGAGGAGGGCTCGTGGGGGCTGTGTTTCGGCTCGGGCTCCGCGGCGACGCACGCAGTCGTCACGATGCTCTCGGCCGGCGACCACGTCGTCGCCTGCAACGACCTCTACGGCGGCACCTATCGGCTCTTCACGAAGGTGATGGAGCGCTTCGGGCTCAAGTTCACGTTCGTGAGCACGTACGACGTCGCCGCGGTGGAGAAGGCGATGACGCCGCAGACGAAGCTCCTGTGGGTCGAGACGCCCTCGAACCCGATGCTGCTCGTCAGCGACATCAAGGAGCTCGCGCGGGTCGCGAAGGCCAAGGGCGCGCTGTTGGCCGTCGACAACACCTTCGCGACGCCGTTTTTGCAGCAGCCGCTGACGCTCGGCGCGGACCTGGTCGTCCACTCGACGACCAAGTATCTGGGCGGTCACTCGGACGTGGTCGGCGGCGCCGTCGTCGGCCGCGACAAGGCGCTCTTCGACAAGCTCAAGTTCATCCAGAACGCGGTGGGCGCCGTGCCGGGCCCGCTCGACTGCTTCTTGGTGCTGCGCGGCACGAAGACCTTGGCCATCCGGATGGAGAAGCACTGCGCGAACGCGCTCAAGGTCGCGCGGCATCTGGTCGAGCACCCCGAGGTCGCGCTCGTGCACTACCCGGGGCTGCCCATCCACAAGCACCACAACCTCGCGCGGGCGCAGATGCGCCTGGCGGGGGGGATGATCTCCTTCGAGCTCAAGGGCGGCCTCGAGCGCGCGCGACGCATGGCGTCGTCTACGAAGGTCTTCTCGCTCGCGGAGAGCCTCGGCGGCGTCGAATCCCTCATCGGCCACCCGGCCACGATGACGCACGCGTCCATCCCGCGGGAAGAGCGCATGAAGGCGGGGCTGACCGACGGGCTGCTGCGGCTCTCGGTGGGCATCGAAGACGTCGAGGACCTGACGGCGGATTTGGACCAGGCCATCCTCCGGTCATTGGAGCCTCAGGCCGCCGTCTAGGGCCCCACGATGAAGCGCCTGCTGTTCGCCCTGGCCGGGCTCGGCGTGCTGGCCCTAGCGGGCGGGCTCGCCCTCTCGCTGGCGTTCGGCCCGGCGGTCAAGGCCGCCGTCGAGACGTTGGGCCCGCAGGTCGCGGGCGTGCCGATGCGGCTGGGCTCCTTCTCGGTCTCGCCGCTGACCGGGAGCGTCCGCCTGCGCGGCCTCGTCGTCGGCAACCCGCCCGGCTACAAGACGCCCAGCGCCTTCGAGCTTGCGGACATCCGCGTGCGGGTGCGCCTGCGCTCCCTGCTGTCGGACCCCGTGGTCGTTGAGCACGTCATCGTCCGCGGCGCCGCGGCGACTTATGAGATGGGCCCCGGAGGCAGCAACGTCGCGGTCATCCAGCGCAAGGCGGCGTCATTTTCCGGCGGGGGCGGCAAGGCCTCGGGCGGCGGGCCGGGCAAGCGCCTCGTCATCAAGGACTTCCGGTTCGAGGGCGGGAAGGCGCGGCTGAGCGCCGGTCTTTTGGCCGGCAAGGCGCTCGAGGTCCCCATCCCGGACGTGCGCCTCAAGGACATCGGCGGCGACAGGGGCACCTCGCCCGCCGCGGCGGCGGCGAGGATTTTGGGCGCCGTGACGAGTTCCGTGGCCCAGGCGGCCTTGGAGGCGGGCAAAGGCGTCGGCGACGTCCTCAAGACCGCCGACAAGGCCTTCGCGGGCTTGAAGAAGCTCTTCAAGTAAGGCCCCTTGACTCTTCGGGGCGGCGGCTCTACCCTTGGGGCATGGGCGAGCCCGTCAAGAAGGCCCTGGCGCCCGTCGAGCCCGGCTGGACCCTCGCCTTCAACCTAGTCCGCACCGAGGGCGACGGCGCCGGCGAGACGGCCCTGTCCTGGCGCCAGCGCCTGACCCCGCTCGACCTCCTCCTGGCCGCGGTGGGCTTTCTGCTCTTCGTCGTCGAGCCCGTCGCCGTCACCTTGGCTCTCAAGCACGGCAAGGTCGCGCTGTTGGCCGAGCAGTGCGCCCCGACCTCGCAGGTCGTGGTGCTCCACGCGGCCTCCGGCGGTCCGCCCGAGCACGCCGGCGGGAGCGCCCCCGGCTACGAGGAGGGCGGGCAGGGCGACGTCATCACCCCGCTCAACGTGCGCGACCCTTCGAACCTCGTCATGACGCCCTACCACGCCACGGACCGCGCGCGGATCGCGGCCGAGCGGGACAACGCGTGGCGCGAGGCCCTTAGAGAGGCGGCGGCGCTCGAGGTCAAGAAGGCGCGCCCCCCGAAGGAGACGAAGTGAGCGCCCCCGAGGGCAAGGACCTCGTGCCGGCCCCGCCTCCGCCTCCGCCCGCGGAGACGGGCTGGCAGTTCTCGTTTTCGCTGACGCGCGCCGAGGGCGCCAAGGCGGCCCTGCCCTGGCACCGCCGTCTGACCCCGCTCGACCTGGCGCTGGCCGCGGCCGCCCTGGCCGTGTTCCTCGTCGAGCCGTTCGCCATCCACATGCTGCTGACCCACTACAAGGTCCCCCTGGCGGCGCCGGCGTGCGCGCCCTCTCAGCAGGTCGTCGTGGTCCAAGCGCCGGCCGAGGCGGCGGCGCCGGAGACGCCCAAGGGCCCCGAAGCCGGCAGCGACGTCATCACACCGCTCAACGAGCGCGACCCGTCGAGCCTCATCATGGGCCCCGGACGCTAGGGAACTAAATCGGGGGGTCCGGCGTACGTGATGGTATGGGCTCCTCGCCGCTGGCACGCCCCCTGGCTTGGGGGCTCCTCCTTTACATCGCTCTGCTGACGGCGCTTTGGCGCGCCGGCTTCTTCGCGGTCCTCCCGCCGCCCGCGCTGGCCGCCTGGTGCTCCGTCCCCGGCGCCGTCGTGGACGGACGGCTCCTCTCGGGGGCGACGAGCAAGCGCCCTGGGGACCGCTACTGGCTGCTGGCCGACGCGGCGGCGGGGGTCCCCGTGCCGCCGACCAAGGTCCTCGTGTATCTCCGCCGCGGGTCCGAGCTCTCCGAGACCCTGCGCCCCGGCACGCGCGTGCGATTGACCGGCCGTCTGCGCCGGCCCCTGGTGGCCCGCGACCCGGGCGGCTTCGACGAGGCCGGCTTCCTGGATTCGCGCGGGGCAGCCCTGGTGATGCACGCGCGGGAGGCCGCGCACCTCTCCGCCTCCCCTTGGACCTGGCGGCCCTGGGCCGCGGGGGAGTCCGTGCACCTCTCCGTGCACCGCTGGCTGGCGGGGCGCTTCACGCCGGTGCGGGCCTCCATCCTCGAAGGCCTGGCCCTGGGCTACCGCGGCTCCCTTCCGCGCGGGCTCGACGACGGGCTCGAGCGCGTCGGCGTGGTGCAGCTCCTCACGCCCTCGGGCGACAAGGTGACGGCGCTCTTGGCCGCGGTCTGGGCGGCCGCGCTGGCGCTCGGCCTGCGCCCCACGGCGCGCGGGGCGCTGAGCCTCGCGGCGGGGGCCGCCTTCCTTTGCGTGGTCAGCCCGGAGCCGTCGCACCTGCGGCCCTGGCTGATGGCCGCTGGCGCCGTCGCCTCGCGGGCGTCGGGGCGCGGCTCGGGGTTCTTCCAGGCCTGGCTGCTGGCGGCGTGGGCGGCCCTGCTCTGGGACCCGCGCCAGCTCTTCAATCCGGGCTTCGACCTGACCTACGGGGCGCTCCTTGTCATCATCTTCGTCCTCCCGCGCTGGCAGGCGCCCGCCTCATGGCCGCCGGCGGCGCGCCTCCTGTGGGGCCTCGTCGCCATCGAGGCGGCCATGCACGCGGCGCTCGCGCCCGCCTTGGCGGCCTTCTTCGGCCTGCTCACGCCCGCGGCGCTCCTTGTGAACCCGGTCGCCTTCCCCGCCACGGCCGCCGCGGCGCTGTGCGTGTGGGCCGGCTGGCTGGCGTCGCACCTGCCGGGCCCGTTGGCCCGCGCCGCGGACCTGCCGGCTTGGGGCGCCGACCGGGTCGCGCAGGCCTTCGTGTGGGCCGCCGAGCACGTGGGCCCCCAGCCCTGGGCCGCCGTCCCGGTGGCCGGGCCGGGGCCCGCCGCTCTGGCCGTCTACCTGTGCGGGGCGGGGGCCCTCCTGGCCCTGCCGGACCGGCGCCTGGCCCGGCGGCTGGCCGGCGGGGGTGTCCTGGCCGCCGCGGCCCTCGGGGCCGCGGCGGCCGTCGCACCGCCCCGGCTCGCGGTCCGCGTCTTCGACGACCCGCGGCGGGGGGTCCTCGCGAGGTTCGGGGGCGGTCCGGAGGCGCCGCTGGGAATCGGCGGCAGCGCGGCGCTCGGGGGGGCGCTCTTCGTGCGCCGTCCCGGCGGCCTCGTCGCGGCCCTCCGGGGAAAAGAGATATACTGCGTCCGCTCGCATTCTCCGTCGGACGAGCCGCTGCCGTGCCCGAAGGAGGCCACGGCGTCGACCCGGACCGCCGGAGCCTTGGAGCTGTCCACCGATGGCCTCGAAATCCACCCCCGTCTCCTCTCAGGCGGCCGTGTCCACCGTGGCGCTCTTCCACAATAAGGACAAGGCGCAGGCGGTCGCCGCCTCCGTGGCGGTCCGGCGCCTCTTGGAGCGCGAGCGCGTCACGGTGCGTCCGGCGACGGTCGACCGGGCGCCGTCCTGGCTCAAAGACTGCGACGCCGCCATCGCCATCGGCGGCGACGGGACGATGCTGCGCATCGCGCGCCTCTTGGCGCCCGCGGGGGTGCCGCTCTTGGGCGTGAACGCCGGCGGCCTGGGCTACCTGAGCGCGCTCGACTTAGACGACTTCGCCCGCGAGGTCAAGCGCGTCGCCGCGGGCCGGTTCGTCGTCGAGCCGCGCTGGATGCTCTCGGCCGAGGTGCGCCGCGGCGGGCGGCGGGTGTTCGGCCCCGGAGCCGCGCTCAACGACTGCGTGATGCGCTGCGGCGACCAGGCGCGGGCGGTGCGCTTCGAGGTGGAGTCCTTGGGCCGCTTCGTCGCCGCGTACTTCGGCGACGGGCTCGTGGTCTCGACCCCGACGGGCTCGACGGCCTACGCGCTGGCGGCCGGCGGTCCCGTCATCATCCCCGGGGTGGACGCCCTGCTCCTGGCCCCCATCTGCCCGCATGCGCTGACCCAGCGGCCGGTCGTCGTGCCGGCCGACCATCCGCTGACCGTTCGGCTCACGCGCCGCAACCCCTCGGACCGCCCGCAGGCGCTGATGGCTTTGGACGGCCAGGTCAGCCATCGGCTCGCCGTCGGCGACGAGATCCACATCTCCCGCGGGCCGCACCCCTTCAAGCTCCTCGTCCCGCCGGAGCGCACGCACTACGAGCTCTTGCGCAAGAAGCTCAAGTGGGCGGAGCGCTGATGCTCTCGCGCCTGGCCGTTCGCGATTTCGCCTTGGTCGAACAGCTCGAGCTCGAGCTGGGACCGGGGCTCACCGTCTTCACCGGCGAGACCGGGGCGGGGAAATCGCTTCTGATCGAGGCGCTGGGCCTCTTGGCCGGCGGCCGCGGCTCGACGGACTGGATCCGGTCCGGCGCCCGGCGGCTCGAGGTGTCGGGCCGGTTCGAGGTCGGCGCCCAGGCCGTGGACGTCCGCCGCGAGCTCGACGAGGACGGCCGCTCGCGCGTCTTCATCGACGGCAAGCCCTCGACCGTGGCGGCGCTGGCGCGCCTCGCCGAGGGCTTCGTCGACTTCCACGGCCAGCACGAGCACCAGACCTTGCTCAAGCCCGCGGCCCAGCTGGAGCTCTTGGACGGCTTCGCGAAGCTGGGTCCCGCTCGGGACGCGATGGCCGCCGCCTGGGCCAAGCGCGCGGAGCTCTCGGACCGGCTGGCGGCGCTGCAGATGTCCGAGGAGGAGCGCCAGCGGCGCCTGGACCTCCTGCGCTTCCAGGTCTCGGAGCTCGAGGCCGCGGACCTCAAGCCCGGCGAGGAGGCCGAACTCGAGGCGGAGCTGCCGCGCCTCAAGCACGCCGCGCGCCTGGGCGAGCTGGCCGGCGAGGCATACCAGCGGCTCTATGAAGCCGAGGGTTCGGCCGAGGAGCAGCTGGGCGCCGCCGAGCGCACGCTCGAGGAGATGGCCCGCCTCGACCCGGCGCTCGGCCCGGCCCGCGAGGCGTTGGCGCGCGCGCGCGACTCAGCCTCCGAGGCGGCCTCCGCGCTGGGAGCCTACAAGGACGGCGAGGGCGCCGACCCCGAGCGGCTGACCCAGCTTTTGACGCGCCTCGACACGTTGGCCAAGCTCAAGCGCAAGCACGGCGGCACGCTCGAAGACCTCGTCGCCGCCCGCGGACGGATGAGCGCCGAGCTCGAGACGCTCGAGCAGCACGGCGAGCGCTCCGCGGACGCCGAAAAAGCGCTGGCCGCCGCCGAGAAGGACGCGCGCGCCAAGGCGGAAGAGCTCCATCGGGGGCGCACCAAGGCCGCCAAGAAGCTCGCCGAGCGGGCGCTCGCGCAGCTCGAGGGGCTGGGCCTGGGCAAGGCGCGGCTGTCGGTCTGCGTCGAGTGGGAGGACGAGGCGCTCGGCCCCACGGGCGCCGACCGCGCGGAGTTCCTGCTCGCGGCCAACCCCGGCGAGCCGATGCGGCCGCTGCGCTCGGTCGCCTCGGGCGGCGAGCTCTCGCGCGTGATGCTGGCCTTGAAGACCGCCTTGGCCGAGGCCGACCGCGTCGGCACGCTCGTCTTCGACGAGGTGGACGCCGGCGTCGGCGGGGCCGTCGGCGCCGCCGTCGGCGAGAGGCTCGCCGCCCTCGGCGAGCGCCGCCAGGTCCTCGTCGTCACCCATCTTCCTCAGGTGGCCTGCCGGGCCGCTCGCCATCTCGAGGTCGCCAAGGCCGTCAAGGGCGGCCGCACCCACACGAAGCTCGAAGACCTGACGGGCCAGGCCCGCGTCGAGGCGCTGGCCCGCATGCTGGGCGGCAAGACCGTCACCGAGGCGAGCCGCCGGCACGCCAAAGAACTCCTGGAGACCACATGAGCGTCCGCGTCCGCTTCGCCCCGTCCCCGACGGGCTACCTGCACATCGGAGGCGCCCGCACGGCCCTCTTCAACTGGCTGTTGGCGCGCAACAAGAAGGGGACCTTCGTCTTGCGCATCGAGGACACCGACGAGGTGCGCTCGACGCCCGAGTCGGTGAGCGCCATCGTGGACTCGATGAAGTGGCTGGGCCTCGACTGGGACGAGGGCCCGACCGTGCCCAAGGCCGGCGGCGGCTACGAGTCGAAGGGCCCGCACGCGCCCTACTTCCAGATGGAGCGCACCGACCTCTACAAGAAGTACGCCGACCAGCTGCTGGCCGAGGGCAAGGCCTACCGCTGCTACTGCTCCAAAGAGGACCTCGAGGCCATCCGGCGCCAGTGCACGCTCGAGAAGCGGCCGCCGCGCTACGACGGGCGCTGCCGCCACCTGACCGCCGAGCAGCGCAAGGACCTGGAGGCCAAGGGCAAGACGGCCTCGGTGCGCCTGCAGATGCCCGACGAGGGCGCGACGGTCGTCCACGACGGCATCCGCGGCGACGTCTCCTTCGAGAACTCGCTGCAGCAGGACTTCGTCATCGTGAAGACCTCCGGCGGCCCCACCTACAACTTCGCGGTCGTCGTCGACGACCACCTGATGGGCATCACGCACGTGGTGCGCGGCGACGAGCACCTCTCGAACACGCCCTCGCAGATCCAGCTCTACCGCGCGCTCGGCTGGGAGCCGCCGCAGTTCTCGCATCTGTCGATGATCCTCGGCCCCGACGGCCAGAAGCTCTCGAAGCGCCACGGCGCGACCTCGGTGCTCGAGTACCGCGACCAGGGCTACCTGCCCGAGACGATGCGGAACTATCTGGCCCTGCTCGGCTGGTCCAACAAGGAGTCCCAGCAGCTCTTCGAGCCCCAGGAACTGGTGGAGAAGTTCGACCTGGCGGGCTGCCAGAAGAACCCGGCGACCTTCGACCCGGTCAAGCTCAACTGGATGAACGGCGAGAACATCCGCAAGCGCACGCCGGCGGCCCTCCTCGAAGACGCCTGGCCCTTCGTCGAAAAGGCGGGTCTGGCCGGCCAGCCCAAGGACAAGCTCGCGGCCGCGGTGGCCTTGGAGCGCGAGAAGGTGAAGCTCTTAAGCGAGGTGCCGGGCCTGGTGGACTTCTTCTTTAAGGACGTCGAGTACCAGCCCAAGGCCGTCGAGAAGGTCTTGAAGAAGGAAGGCGCCGGCAAGGTCCTGGACGGCCTGGCCGTGGCTCTCGAGTCCTTCGAGCCCTTCCAGGACAAGCCTCTCGAAGGCCGCATCCGCCAGTTCTGCGAGGACGAGGGGTTGAAGCCGGGTCAGGTCTTCCACCCCATCCGCGTCGCGGTCTCCGGCCGCACCGAGGGGCCCACGCTCTTCGGGATGATGGAGCTGTTGGGCAAGGCCGAGGTCCTCAAGCGGTTCAAGCTGGCGAGGCCCCTGGCGGCCTAGCCGTCCTCCAAGATCCCGGCCTTTGCACGGTCTCCTGACGGAGCCGTTTACGCGCTTCGGGCGCGTGGGTTCGAGAGTCGCAGACGGCCGCGACTCTCGAACCTCCTCTCAATGAACGTCGATGGTTTGGAATTGAGGACGGTTCGACTCACGGATTCCATGGGAATCCGTCCGTCCACAAGCAAGTGGGCGTTTTTGAATAAATTTGTGCTTCAAATCGCAGGAGGATTTACCGCCAAAATGGCGGTAAAATCTGTCGAGAATTCCGAGCTAAATTTCTCCGATTTAGCCCACTCCACTCGTGGATGAGCCGGGCTGTACGCCCACCGTCGTTCATTGAGGGGAGGTTCGAGGATTCCGGACGTTCGGAATCCTCGAACCCACGCGCCCAAGGCGCGTAAATTACACCGTTCAACGGTCCGGTAGCGAGGAATAGCCCGGGACCTGGCCCAAGCCGCCGCCTTGAATCCGTAACACTCTCCGGCCACACTATCCGGGATGAAGTATTGGGTGTTCAACGACGCCCGCATCCTCGGGCCCTACACGCGCGAGGAGCTCTCGGGCATCGAGGCCGTCCACGCCGGCACCTTGGTCTGCCAGGAGGGCACCTCCGGCGTCGCCGACGGCGACTGGCGGGCGCTCGAGGCCGTCCCCGAGCTGGCCGGCCTAGCGATGGCCGGGGCTCCGGCCGGCGGCTTCGCGGCCTCCTCCTTCTCCGAGACCCTCGACCCCGCGGACGCCGCCTTGGGCTCCGGGCTGCCGGGCTTCGAGGACGACCCGCGCTTCGGCTTCTGGATGCGCGAGGAGATGGAGACCGAGCGCTCCGTCGAGTTCGCCCGCACGCTCTCCGAGATGCGCGAGCAGATGGCCCGCCACGAGCGGCGCCAGGACGAGATCCTCGACCGCTTAAACGCGAAGGACGCCGAGCTCGTCAAGCGCGAGCGCGAGATCTCGGACCTCAAGGCGCGCCTTAACCTCTACGAGACCGGAGCCGCCCGGCCCGCGCTCCAGCCTCCGGCGGCCGCGAAGGCCGCCCCGGCGCCCGCGCCCAAGCCCGCCGCCCAGCCCGCCCCCCTGCCCGCCGCCAAGACGCCCGCGGCGCCGCCGCCGGTTGAGGCCCCGCCTCCGGCCCCGGCGGCGAAGGCCCCGGAGCCGCCGGAGATGCCCCCTCTGACCGCCATGCTCCCCAAGCCCGCCCCCGCTCTCGCGCCGCGCCTCGAGATGGAGTCCGCCCTCGAAGCCTCCGCGCCGGCCGAGGCCCCGCTCGCCCCGGGCGAAATCGAGTCCCCCGCGCGCGCCGCGATGCGCGCCGCCCGCGCCGCCAAGAAAGGCCTGCCGACCTCCTCCGGCCCGATGGAGATCAGTCTTCCCCAGTCGGCTCCCCCGGAGATGCCCGCCTTCGCGCCGCCGGCGGAGGAGAGCTTCGTCGCCGAGGCGCTCCCCGCCCTCGAGGCCCCAGCTTTCGGCGCCCCCGGCGACGGCATCCCCGAGAGCGAGAGCCTCTCGCCGGTCGCCGAGATGCCGCCGCCGCTCGACTTCGCCCCGCCGAACCCGGAGGAGATGGCCCAGGCCGCCCCGCCGCCGCTCGACGCCCCGCCCCCCTTCGCCGAGCCGCCGCAGGCCGACCCCTTGGCTCCGCCGCCCCTCTCGCCGTTCATGGACCCGGCCTACCAGACCCAGGCCCAGCCGCAGCTGCCCGGCCAGTTCAACCAGCCGGCGACCGTCATCTTCGGCGGAGGCGGGGGCCTGAACCTCACGCCTTCGCCCACGGGCCTGGGCCCCTCGCCCTTCGGCTCGACGCCCGAGCCCATCCCCCTGGGCGACCCCGGCTCGATGTCGACGCCGATGCCGACGATGGGACAGCCCGACCTGCCGCAGACGGTGATGCAGGGCCTGGGCGTCGGCGGACAGGCGACCCCCTTCCCGTTCGGCCAGCAGACGCCGCTGCCGCGCCTGCCGGGACAGCAGACCTCGCCCTTCGACGCGCCCATCACCGCCGCGCCGCGCCCGCTCGAGTCCTCGCCGGGCATGCCGCCGGCCGTGCCGCCCACGGGGGCGGCGGGCGCGAAGCTCTCGGTGATGGCGCGGGTGAAGGACCTCTTCCGCTCGAAGAAGTTCGTCATCGTGCTGGGCACCTCCGGCCTCGCCCTGGCCGTCATCCTCGCCATGTTCCTGCGCAACCCCAAGCAGCTGGCGAAGACCGTGGACATGGCGCCGGACCACAAGGCGCAGGGCAGCTTCGAGGAGAACGGCCCCGCGCCGCGGACCTCGGCCCCCAGCCCTTTCCAGAAGGCTCCCGCCGCCGAGGCCCCGCCGGCGGCCCCCGAGCAGCCCGCGCCCGCCCCGAAGCCGGCCGCGCCGGCGGCCAAGGGCAAGGACTACGTCTCCGACGGCAGCGTCCGGGCCATCGAGTTCGTCAAGAACTACAAGCTCGACGAGGCGCGCGGGACGATCGGCGCCTACCTCCAGTACGCGTTCCTCGGCCCCGACACGATGCCCGGTTGGCAGGCGGGCGCCATCGAGAAGGACGTCTGGTTCGTGCAGTACAACGTCTTCAAGGGCGCCCCCGGCGGCCGCGGGGCGAAGCCGACCTACAGCTTCCGCTTCGAGGTGGACCTGGCCAAGCGCACGGTGAAGGGCGTGAACCCCTCGGCCGTCGAGATGCTCAACCCCGGCGGGGGAGGCGAGAAACCCAAACGCAAGACGCGCCGCCGCGCCCCGGCGGGGGATTCTCAGGAACCGCTGCCGGGCGACGACGACCTCGACGGGGCGCCGTCCGGCGGCGCCGGCTTCAACAACCCCGGAGGCTGACGGCTCCCGTCCCGGCCGCCCTTGACCGGGAGGCGGTTGGCTGTTACCTAATAGTGTCGACGTTCGCAGACGTCCCCGCCGAGTGAAATGACCCCTTCCGCCATGGCGACCCCCAGCGGCGCGAGCCGCGACGCGCGCACGTCACCCGAGGCCTCTCCGGCCCCGGGGGGCCTGTCGTTGAGCATCCCCAAGCGCATGGGCGACCTGATGGTCGAGATGAGCGTGCTGTCGCAGGCGATGCTCGACCAGGCCCTCGAGGCCCAGCGCAAGACCGGCGGGAAGCTGGGCTCCTTGATCGTCTCGATGGGATTCCTCGACGAGGAGAAGCTCCTCGAGTTCCTCGCCTCCCAGGTGGGCGTGCGGTTCGTCCGCATCCCCCCCGGCGAGGCGATCCCGCCCGAGGTCCTCGCGAAGGTCCCGGAGAAGCTGGCGCGCGAGCACAACCTCGTGCCGCTCTCGTTGGCGGAAGGCAAGGAGGGGGGCACGCTGACGGTGGCGGTGGCCGACCCGCTCAACGTCCTCGTGATCGACGACCTCAAGATGATGACCGGCCTCCAGGTGACCACGGTGCTGGCCTCCGAGCGCGAGATCCTCGACGCCGTCAACCGCCACTACAAGCAGGAGACCGCCCAGGAGGCGCTCGACAGCATCCTGACAGCCTCGGGCAGCTCGGCCGAGGACGCCGCCGGCGTCCAGACCGTGGACTCCGAGGCGGAGGCGAAGGCGGCCGGCGACGACATCATCTCGCTCGAGCGCTCCGGCGAGGGCTCGCCCGTCATCCAGATGGCCAACCTCCTCATCCACTCGGCCATCCGCGCCCGGGCCTCCGACATCCACATCGAGCCGGGCGCCAAGGAGCTCAAGGTGCGCTTCCGCATCGACGGCGTCTTAAACGAGCAGCCCTCCCCGCCCAAGCGCTTCCAGAACGCCCTGGCCTCGCGCGTCAAGATCATGGCGAACCTCGACATCTCCGAGAAGCGCCTGCCCCAGGACGGGCGCATCAAGATCAAGGTCAACTCGAAGGAGTACGCGCTGCGCGTGTCGGTGCTGCCGGTCGTCCACGGCGAGAAGATCGTCATGCGCATCAACGACGCCTCGGCCCTCCAGGTCGACTTGAACAAGCTGGGCTTCGAGCCGGAGGCGCGCGCCATCTTCGACAAATGCATCCGGGCGCCCTACGGCATCAACCTGATCACCGGCCCCACGGGCTCCGGCAAGTCCACCACCCTCTATTCAGGCCTCTCGATGCTCAACGAGCCGGGCGTCAACATCTCCACCATCGAGGACCCCGTCGAGTTCCAGCTCGCCGGCATCAACCAGGTCCAGGTCAACCCCGAGATCGGCCTGACCTTCGCGGCCGGCCTGCGCTCCTTCCTGCGCCAGGACCCCGACGTCATCATGGTCGGCGAGATCCGCGACCTCGAGACCATCCAGATCGCCATCAACGCCGCCTTGACCGGCCACCTGGTCTTTTCTACCCTCCATACCAACGACGCGCCGGGCGCCATCACGCGCATGGGGATGATGGGGATGGAGCCTTTCCTGATGGCGTCGTCCTTGCTGATGGTCGTCGCCCAGCGCCTGGTGCGCGGCATCTGCAAGGACTGCCGCGAGACCTACGACGTGGACGCCGACTGGCTCGTGAAGCTGGGCATCGCCAAGCACCAGCTGCAGGTCTCGGACGGGGGCAAGGTGGCGCTGGCCCGCGGCAAGGGCTGCGAGGCCTGCGTCGGGACGGGGTACCGGGGGCGGGTGGGGCTCTACGAGGTGCTCGAGGTGACCGACCCCATCCGGGCCCTGATCATGGAGCGGGCGTCCATCGCCGCCATCAAGGAGCAGGCGCGCAAGCAGGGGATGCTGAACCTGCGCGGCTGCGCGGTCCGCAAGCTCTTGGGCGGCGCGACGACGGTCGAAGAGATGATCCGGGTGACGGCGTCGGAATAACGGAGAAGACATGGTCTCGATGAGCGAGCTGTTCATGATGATGCACGAGCGCGGGGCCTCCGACCTCCACCTGACGGCCGGCGCGCCGCCGACGCTGCGCATCGACGGCGAGCTCGTGCCGACCCCCTTCGAGAAGCTCAACGGCGAGGCCACGCAGACCTTGGTCTTCTCGATGATGACCGACGACCAGCGCGCCCGCTACGAGGCCACCAACGAGCTCGATATGGCTTTTGGCTTGAAGGGCATCGGCCGCCTGCGCATGAACGTGTTCCGCCAGCGCGGCGCCGTCGGCGCCGTCATCCGCGCCATCCCGCAGTCTTTCATGACCTTCGAGGAGCTGGGGATGCCGCCGGTCATCTACGACGTGATGAAGATCCCGAAGGGCCTGATCCTCCTCACCGGCCCCACGGGCTCGGGCAAGTCGACGTCCTTGGCCGCGATGATCGACTACTTGAACGAGCGGCGTTCCCTCCACATCGTCACCATCGAGGACCCCATCGAGTACGTGCACTCGCACAAGAAGAGCCTCGTCAACCAGCGCGAGGTCGGCCAGGACACCTCGACCTTCGCGGTCTCGCTGCGCCACGTGCTGCGCCAGGACCCCGACGTCATCCTCATCGGCGAGATGCGGGACTTGGAGACCATCCAGGCCGCGCTGACCATCGCCGAGACCGGCCACCTCGTCTTCGCCACGCTCCACACCAACGACACCGCGCAGACCATCAACCGCATCATCGACGTCTTCCCGCCGCACCAGCAGGAGCAGATCCGCGTGCAGCTCTCCTTCGTGCTGCAGTGCATCTTCTCGCAGGTGCTGATCCCCAACGCCACCGGCTCGGGCCGCTCGATGGCCTGCGAGATCCTGATGGTGACGCCGGCCGTGCGCAACCTCGTGCGCGAGCAGAAGGTCGAGCAGATCCTGATGACCATCCAGACCGGCGGCAAGTTCGGGATGCAGACGATGAACCAGTCGATGGCGGTCCTCTACAAGAAGGGACGCATCACCTACCAGGAGGCCGTGCAGCGCTCGCCGGACCCGGAAGACTTGAAGCGCCTCATCCAGCGCGCGGCCCAGCCGACGCAGGGGTAGGGAGGAACGCATGGCCCAATTCGCCTACAAAGCCAAAGACGCCGGCGGGAACGTGACGAGCGGGGTCATCGACGCCGGCAAGGAGGCCGAGGCCCTCCAGAAGCTCAAGCAGCAGAAGTTCACCGTGCTGGAGCTCGCCCCGAAGGGAGAGAGCTTCTTCAAGACGCTCCAGGAGAAGATCATGGGGAAGCCGGCGGTCACGCCGCGCGACCTGGTGCTCTTCTCGCGCCAGCTCTCGACGCTGGTCTCCGCCGGCGTGCCCATCGTGCAGAGCCTCACCATCCTCGAGGACCAGCAGGAGAACCCGACCTTCAAGGCCATCCTGTTGGAGGTCCGCACCGACATCGAGGCCGGCCTGTCCATCTCGGACGCGCTCAAGAAGCACCCCGACGCCTTCCCCGAGATCTATACCGCGATGATCAAGGCCGGCGAGCTGGGCGGCATCCTGGACACCATCCTCGAGCGCCTGTCGGGCTTCCTCGAGTCGGCCGAGGCGCTGCGCGCGAAGGTCAAGTCGGCGATGATGTATCCCGGGATCGTGCTCTCCATCTGCGGCCTCGTCACGGTGTTCCTGCTCACCTTCGTCATCCCGACCTTCGGCGCGATCTTCCAGAGCTTCGGCAAGGAGCTGCCGCTGCCGACCCAGATGCTCATCGACCTCTCGAACATCATGAAGTCCTACTGGTACGTGCTCATCGGCGCCCCGATCGGCGCCTACAAGGGCTTCAACGCGTACTACAAGACCCCCGGCGGCCAGAGGTACGTGGACGGGCTGGTCCTCAAGGCCCCGGTCTTCGGCATCCTGCTCAAGAAGGTCGCGGTCGCCAAGTTCACCCGGACGCTCGGCACCCTCATCAAGTCGGGCGTGCCCATCATGCAGGGCCTCGAGACCGTCGGCGCCACCGCCGGCAACAAGATCATCGAGGAGGTCGTGCTCGGCGCCCGCGAGTCCATCCGCGAAGGCGGCCGGCTGGCCGACCCCTTGAAGAAGAGCGGCGTCTTCCCGAACATGGTGACCCAGATGATCGGGGTCGGCGAGGAGACCGGCGCGCTCGACCAGATGCTCACGAAGATCGCCGACTTCTACGACCAGGAGGTCGACACGGCCGTCAAAGGCCTGACCTCCATGATCGAGCCGATCGTCATCGTCGTGATGGGCGTCGTCATCGGCACCATCGTCGTCGCGATGTTCCTGCCCATGTTCTCGATGGGCTCGATGGTCGAGTAAGCCCTACTTCAACAGCTGTTTTCCGCGCAGCAGGCGATGGTAAGTCACCGCGAAGCGGTGGGCCTCGTCGCGCACCCGTTCGACGAGGCGTCGGGCGGGGTCCCCGGCGCTCAAGCGCACGGACTCGGGCTTCCCGGGCACGAACAGCTCCTCTTCCCGTTTGGCCAAAGACGCCAGTGGCACCTTGAGGGGGACCGACGCCAAGGCTTGCTCCGCCGCCGCCAGCTGCCCCTTGCCCCCGTCGATGAGGAACAGGTCGGGCAGCGGGGCCCCTTCCTCTTTAAGGGCCCTCGCGCGCCGCGCGACCACCTCGGCCATCGAGGCGAAGTCGTCGATGCCGGCGACGGTGCGCACCCGGAAGCGCCGGTAGTGGGCCTTGTGGGGGGCGCCGGCCGTGAAGCACACCATGGACGCCACCGTCTGCTTGCCGAACAAGTGCGAGATGTCGAAGCACTCGATGTGGTGGGGAGGCTTGGCGAGGCCCAGCGCCGCCTGCAGGGCCGTCACGCCGCTCGAGGCCTCGAGCCGTTCCGCGACCTTCCCAGGCCGCACCTCGGCATAGCGCACCCGCTCGCCCATGTGTTCGAGGCCCTCGACGTTGTCGCGCAGGCGCGCCGCCTCCTCGTAGTCCATCCGCTTCGAGGCCGCCTTCATCGCGCGGGCCATCGAGCCCTTCAGGCGCGCGTAGCGCCCCTCGAAGAACAGCGCCGCGTCGTCGGCGATGCGGCGGTACCCCGCGTAGGAGACCTTCCCGGCGCAGGGGGCCGGGCACTCGCCGGTGTGGTAGTAAAGGCAGGATTTTATTTTTGCCTGGGGCAGGGGCTTCTCGCGGGAGAACGAGTAGTCGCAGGGGCGCAGGGGCACCAAGCGGCGCTTCCACAGGCTGCGCAGCAGGCCTCGCACCGGCGTCACCTTGGGGTAGGGGCCGAAGTAGCGGGACCCGTCGCGCCGGCGCCGCCGGACGACCGACAGGCGCGGGTAGTCCTCGTCTAAGGACAGCCGCACCCAGGGGTAGTCCTTGCCGTCCTTCCACATCGCGTTGAAGAAGGGCTGGTGGCGGCCGATGAGGCGGCGCTCCCAGACGAGGGCTTCGCGCTCCGACGCGCAGGCCACGTAGTCGATGCGCCGCACGAGAGGGGCCAGCAGGCTCGTCTTGAGGTCTTTGGGCTTCTCCGAGAAGTACTGGGCGACCCGGCGGGCCAGGTCTATGGCCTTGCCGACGTAGAGCACCTCCCCGGAGGCGTCCCGCATGATGTAGACGCCCGTGGCGTGGGGGAGGTGGGAGCGCGACGGGCCGGGCATGCCCTTATTATAGGGGGTTTGACCGTCTTCCGACGGAAAAGCTATGATGGGACCACTATGGCTAAGCTGAAGACCGGGCGCCACACGGGCGCCATGAAGACGCACCGTCAGTCCCTGCGCCGCAAGACGCGCAACTCGATTCTCAAGAAGAAGGCCCGCGAGGTCACGAAGGAACTTCTGGCCTCCCTCGGCGACAAGGCCAAGGCCGGCAAGCTCCTCGTCGGGGCCGCCTCCGCCTGGGACAAGGCCGCGAAGAAGGGCTCCATCCACTGGAAGACCGCCGCCCGGCGCAAGTCGCGGCTGGCGCTGCGGCTGGCGAAGCCCGCTTAATCGGGACGCTGAAAACGGAAAGGCCGCCCTTCGGGGCGGCCTTTCCGTTTTACCGCAGGTTCAGACCTTGCCGCAGGCCTTGAGGACCAAGGTCTCGAGCTCGACGGCGCCGTCGAGCCACGACTTGCTCTTGAGGTCGGCCTCGGTCTCGAGGCAGGCGCGCAGGGCGCGCACCAGCTGGGGCTCCTTGACCTTGGCCGTCCAGTCGAAGAAGGCCCCGTCCCAGCCCTTCTTGAGGCCGAGCTTGAAGAAGGCCTGGTCCTGCGGGACGCCCGCCTTGAGCAGGCGTTTGGCCTTGAGCTGGGCGTTGAGCGCGCCGCGCACCTTGGGCAAGAGCGAGTAGGCGTCCTCGCCTTCCTCGAGCAGGCCCTTCAGGAGCCCGAGCGCGGCGGCGGCGTCGCGGCGCTGGATGGCGCGGGGGAAGTCCCAGACGTTGACCTTGCGCCGCCACCCCAGGCAGGCGGCGGCGTCCTCGGCGGTCGCGGCGCCCTTGCCCTGGACGTAGAGGGCCACCTTCTCGAGCTCGGCGCGCAGCACGCCCCATTCGGAGCCGGACTCCTCGACCATCAGGTCCGCCGCGGCCGGGGCCAGGTCGAATCCCTTTTTCTTGGCCTCGTCGCGCAGGCGGCGGGCGGCGTCCTCGGGGGCCATCGCCTTGAAGGACACCGTGCCGCCCAAGGCCCGCGCGGCGGCGGCGGCGGGGTCCTTGGCGTCGGGCCAGCCGGCCGTCGAGGCCAGCACCAGGACCGTGGACGCCAGCGGGTCGCGCAGGTATTCGGCGAGGACGCGCAGGGCCGGGGCGCCGAAGTCCGCTCGGCGCACGACCACGAGGCGCTTTTCGGAGAACATCGGCGGCGTGGCCGCCGCGTTGACGGCTTCGGCGGCGGCGTCCGCCGCCTCGCCGGAGAGCTCGGTCAGGTTGAAGTCGTCGACGGCCAGGCGCTTTTTGAGCTCGTCGATGAAGAGGCCCTTGGCGGGCTCGTCCTCGCCGAAGAGGTAGTAGACGGGCTTGTAGGCGCCCTTGGCCCAGTCCTTGGCGGCGACGGCGGGGGAGGCGTCCGCGTGGAACGCCATCCTCAGTAGGGGGTCGGGTTGACCGGCTTCGACGGCGGGGCTTGCGTCTCGTGCGGCGGGGCGGTGGGGTCCACCTCGCGCTTCGAGGCGCCCGACACGGAGCCGAAGCCCTTCACGACGCGGGTCACGACGTCGCGGGCGATGACGTCCCAGATGAGCTCGCGCGCCGCCTCCTCGGTGATGCCGCCCGTCAAGGTCGAGGCGGTGTAGGTCTGCACGCCCTCGAGGTTGGGCTCGGTCCAGAGGATCTGGTTCTTGGTGCGGTCGACGAAGTCCAGGTCCGCCATCACGCGCAGCTTGTAGGCGGTGGGGGCCAGAACCGAGTCGTACTGGGTGGGGACCAAAATGTAGCGGGTCAGGGTCACCACGACGACGCCGTCGGCCATCGTCTCGGGGGCGACCGAGTACTGGCCGTTGCGCAGGAACTCGTCGCGGATGCGCAAAGTCAGCTTGTCCTCGAGGCCGAACTGCTGGGTCTTGTTGATGACCGGGCGGATGGCCAGGCGCTTGATGTGCGGCGGCAGGATCTGGTCGGCCGGCTTGTAGATCATGTCGTCGCCGGCCCCGCCGCAGGCGGCGAGGAGGCCCGCCGCGGCCAGGAGGAGGGGGAGCCTCATTTGTACACCACGTTGACGAGCTTGTCGGGGATGACGATGACCTTGGCCGGCGCGCGGCCGGCGGCCTCTTCCTGGACCTTGGGCAGGGCCAGGGCGGCGGCCTTCAGCGCGTCCTGGGACGAGCCCGCGGCGGCCGAGAGCTTGCCGCGCACGCGGCCGTTGACCTGCACCACGACCTCGACGTGCGACTCCTTGAGGCGCTCGGGGTCGTAGACGGGCCAGTCGCGGGCGGACAGGAAGCCCTCCTTGCCGAGGCGCTCCCAGAGCTCCTCGGTGATGTGCGGGGCGAAGGGGTTGAGCAAGGTCAGGAAGGCCTCGGCGTCGGCCCGGGCGGGCGCCTTGTCCTCGGCGCAGGCGTTGAGGTAGATGTCGAGCGCGCTGATGGCGGTGTTGAAGTGGAAGTTCGCGATGTCGTCGCCCACCTTCTTGACCGTGCGGTGGCGCAGAGCCACGTGGCCCTCGCCGTCGGCGAGCTTCGCGGGGTCGCCGAAGGTGTGCCAGACGCGGCGCAAGAAGCGCACCCGGCCCATGATGTCCTTCATGTCCCAGGGCTTCGAGTCGTCGAAAGGCCCCATGAACATCTCGTAGAGGCGGAACACGTCGGCCCCGTGCTTGCCGAGGATCTCGTCGGGGTTGACGACGTTCTTCTTGGACTTGGACATCTTCTCGACCTGCACGTCGAGCTCTTCGCCGGTGCCGGTCAGCCGCGCCTTGCCGTCTTGCCCGTGCTCGACGTCGCCGTAGCCATGGTAGACGCCGCGGGGGTCGCGGTAGGAGAAGGAGAGGATCATGCCCTGGTGGCGGAGCTTCTGGAAGGGCTCCTGGGTCGTCACCTGCCCTAGATCGAAGAGCACCTTGTGCCAGAAGCGGGCGTAGAGGAGGTGCAGCACCGCGTGCTCGGCCCCGCCCACGTAGCAGTCCACGGGCATCCAGGTCTTCTCGAGGCCGGCGTCGAAGGCGCGCTCCGCGTTCTTGGGGTCCAGGTAGCGCAGGTAGTACCAGCAGGAGCCCGCCCACTGGGGCATCGTGTTGGTCTCGCGGCGCGCGGGGCCGTGGCACTTGAAGCAGTGGGTGTTGACCCAGGAGTGGACGTCCGCCAGCGGCGACTCGCCGGTGCCGGTGGGCTTGTAGTTGCGCACGTCCGGCAGGAGGATGGGGAGCTTGTCCTCGGGGACGGGCACGATGCCGCAGTCCTTGCAGTGGACCACCGGGATGGGCTCGCCCCAGTAGCGCTGGCGCGAGAACACCCAGTCGCGCAGGCGGAAGGTGACCTTGCGGCGGCCGATGCCGGACTTCTCGAGGTGCTCGAGGATGCGGACCTTGGCCTCGGGGGTCTTCAACCCGTTGATGACCTCGGAGTTGACGGACATCCCGTCGCCGGTGAAGGCCTTCTCTTTAAGGAGCTTGGGGTCCTCGGCCAGCACCTGCGCGGGCGGCTCGACCACGGTGCGCATCGGCAGCTCGTGCTTGCGGGCGAACTCGAAGTCGCGCTCGTCGTGGGCGGGCACGGCCATGATGGCGCCGGTGCCGTAGGAGGCCAGGACGTAGTCGGCGATCCAGACGGGGATCTTGCGGCCGTTTAAGGGGTTCACGGCCAGCGCTCCCGTGGGGACGCCGGTCTTTTCCTTTTGAATCTCGGTGCGCTCGAGGTCCGTCTTGTGCTTGGCGTTCTCGATGTAGCGCAGCACGCCGCCCTTGAACTCGGTGGCGGTGATGGCGTCGACTAAGGGATGCTCGGGGGCGAGGACCAGGTAGGTCGCGCCGTAGAGCGTGTCGGGGCGGGTCGTGAAGACCGTGACCTTGTGGTCCCCGATGGCGAAGTCCACCTCGGCGCCTTCCGAGCGGCCGATCCAATGGCGCTGCATGGCCAAGGTGGACTCGGGCCAGTCGAGGGTGCCCAGATCGTCTAAGAGGCGCTGGGCGTAGGCGGTGATCCTCAAGATCCACTGGCGCATGTCGCGCCGCTCGACGCCCGTGCCGCAGCGCTCGCAGGACCCGCCGAACACCTCTTCGTTCGCCAGGCCCGTCTTGCACGAGGGGCACCAGTTGATGGGGATGGTGCTCTCGTAGGCCAGGCCCTTCTTGTAGAGCTGCAGGAAGATCCATTGCGTCCACTTGTAGTACTCGGGGTCGGTGGTGTCGACCTCGCGGTCCCAGTCGTAGGAGAAGCCCAGCGACTGGATCTGCCGACGGAAGTTCGCGATGTTGCGCTGCGTCACGATGCGCGGGTGGGTGCCGGTCGCGATGGCGAAGTTCTCGGCGGGGAGGCCGAAGGCGTCCCAGCCCATGGGGTGCAGCACGTCGAAGCCGTTCATCCGCTTGTAGCGGCAGAGGATGTCGGTCGCGGTGTAGCCCTCGGGGTGGCCGACGTGCAGGCCGTCGGCGGAAGGGTAGGGGAACATGTCGAGGCAGTAGAACTTCTTGCCCTCGCGGGGGGCGTCGGGGGTCTTAAAAAGACCGGCCTCGCGCCAGCGGGACTGCCACTTCGCCTCGAGCTCCTGGAAGGGGATGCGGTCGTCGGCCATGGGACGTTTGGATTATACGTTTTGTGAACCAGGGTGGTGCCCTAGCGGGAGCGTCGCTCGGGTCCGCAGGTTCGCGTTGTGTTTGGGCTTGCGCCCGCCTTGCGCGGCGGCTATCGTTAAATGCCGCAGGGTAACGCTGCGGACCAATGACGAGTGAAACCAGCCGGGAGCGTTGGGATTTTCCTCTTGGGGCGTTGGGACTTTTCGCCGCAGCGGCCTGGACCTGGGGTCGGTGGGCCGACCTGTGGGTGGACTTCGGCCTGGAGCTTGAGCTTCCACGGCGCCTTGCTTTGGGGGAAGTCCTCTATCGCGACATCATCTATAAGAACGGCCCGCTGTCTCCTTACTTCAACGCGCTGCTCTTCAAGTGTTTTGGAGCCCACATCGAGCTGTTGACCACCGCGAACTTGGTTATCGCATCCGTGGTGCTGGCCCTTCTCTGGAGTCTGGCTCGACGGGCCTACGGCCGTGCGGCCGCGGCCGCCGTTTCGGCCGTCTATGCTGGGATCTTCGCGTTCTCGCAATATCTTTGGACTGCGAATTTCAATTTCGCCGCACCCTATTCCCACTGTCAAACCCACGGCATCGCGCTGGGCCTGGGGGCCGTCTGGGCATGGGCCTCGTGGCTCGAGAGCGGCGCGTCCCGTCGGGGGCTGATGGGCGGCGCCCTGCTAGGCCTGCTGTTTCTCACCAAAGCCGAGCTCTTTGTGCCGGCCGCCGCCACGGCTGCCTTGGCTGTTGCTGCCGCCTCGCGCCGGGGTCGTCCTTGGAGGCGCGACAGCGGGCTGGCGCTGGCCGCCGCCGGGGCGGTGCCTGTCGCCGCCTTCCTGCTGCTGTCGGCCGCGATGCCTTGGACGGACGCTTGTCGCGGCGTCCTTGGGAATTGGGCGGCTCCCACCGCCCCCCTAGGCAACCCGTTCTACGTCGCTGGACTCGGCTTCGACGCGCCGCTGCATCGTTTGTTAGCTCTGGGCGGCGGAGCCGCGGTCCTCACGGCCTGCGTGGGGTGGGCCTTCGCCGCTCAGCGATATCTGGGGGGGCGCCTCGAGGGGGCCTCGGCCCACGTCCTTGGCGGGCTAGCCTTGTTACATGCCGCCGCCGCGTACGCCATCATCCCTCTGCGCTCGGCCGCATTGGGAGTGGAGCCCATCGTCTGGGCCTTGGCGGCTTGGGGCGCATGGCGCCTTATGCGCCAGTCCCAAGGCGGAGAAGTGCCGGGGCTCTGGGCCGCATACGCCGCCTTGTCGTTTGGGAAGATGATTCTCGCTCCACGCTTTGGCCAGTATGGTTTCGCTTTGGCGCTGCCCGGCGCCGCGCTGACGGCGGCTTGGCTCGTCGGCGAGGCTCCGGAGCTGGCCCGACGGCGGTTCGGCGGAGGCCGGGTCGCCAGGGCCGTGCTGGCCGGGCTCGTTGTCGCCGCTGTCGCCGTTCATCTCCAGTGGAGCGAGTCCTTCAACCGTCAGAAAACCTTGCGGCTGGACCCCCCCGCTTCGTCCGTAACGACATTCGGACCGGAATCAGACGAGCGCGGCCTCTTCCTGAACGCGTTCCTCGACCGCGCAAGGACTTTGATTCCCCCGGGAGCGACCCTGCTCCCGATGCCTGAAGGGGCTATGTTGAACTTCTTGTTGGACCGGCGCAATCCCACGCCCTATCTTCTGTTCCTGCCTGAGGACTTCAGGCTCTTCGGAGGGGAATCCGTCGTGGTTGGACGTCTGACTCAGACGCCTCCCGACTACATCGCGCTCCTCTCGCGCGAAACCCGCGAGTTCGGAGTGGGACGCTTCGGTTCCGATGAACGCTACGGCGCCGCCATCCTGCGGTGGGTCGAGGCCCATTACTTCGAGGTCGGTCGGGTCGGGGCAGACCCGGTGAGAGACCGTCGTTTCGGAATCTCGCTTTGGCGACGCCGCTGACCTTACCTTCGGCTTGCCTGGCGGAAATGGAGGCGACTCCGGCGCGACGTATGGTGGAGGTATGGAACTCGCCACCTTCACCAAGCTCTTCTCCGGCTCCGCCTACGCCGTCGTCTGCACCCTCTTCATCGCCGCCGCGCCCTTCGTCCCGCCAGGGCGGGCGGTCGCCGTGGCGGAACTCCCCGGCGTCTACGGCCCGCTGCGCCCTGTGTCTTCGTCGGTCGTCAACGAGGCCGACCTCACCGGCCCCGGGCGGACCGACACCTTGTCGTTCCGGACGGACGGGTCCGCCTGGTACCGCGTCCGGCTTTCCGACGGCGACCGGACGTACCGGTTCCGGGGGCGCGTCTATGAGGAATGGGGCTCCCGGGTCCTCGACCTCATCCCCGAAGAGGACCTCGGCTGGGACGGGAAGACGGCGGGGAGCCATCTCCTCATCGGGTTCTCGTTCGAGGGCGGGGAGCTCCGATTGCGGGAGATTGGGGGGGCGCGGCGGGTGTTCCAGTTCTACCGTCTGAAGAAGGGCTGAAGGCTACCCCATGCCCTGAGCGATGAGCTTCCAGTAGGCGTGGTAGGCGAAGACCTGCTGGCGGCGTCGCCCCGTGATTTCCCGTACGACTCCCAGCCGAAGCAGGCCCCCCATCGCCTGCGTCACCGTCGGGAGGCTCAGGCCCGTCTCTTTCTGGGCCGTGGCTAGGGTGAGCAGGCAGCGCTTCTTGAGGAACTCGTGGAGCTTGAGGGCCGAGGGCGAACCCTTTCCCAGCCCGGCGACCTTCCGCCGGTCGGCGTCGAAGACCTTCACGGCGCCCTCGCAGGTCCGCGCGGATTCCTTGGCGACTTCCTCGACCCCCGCCAGATAGAACGCGAGCCAGTCCTCCCAGCGGCCGCGCAGGCGGACGTCCATCAGGGCGTCGTAGTACTCCGTGCGGCGTTGTTTGAAGTAGAGGCTCAGGTACAAAAGCGGATAGGCCAGCGCCCCTTCGCTGGTGAGGATCAAAGAGATCAGCAGGCGGCCGACGCGCCCGTTGCCGTCCAGGAACGGGTGGATGCTTTCGAACTGGGCGTGGGCCAGGCCCGTCTTGATGAGGGTCGGCGTCTGGGTCGGTTCGCCGTGGATGAACCGCTCGAG